>JBKKAO010000001.1:0-4182 GCA_046714645.1 Burkholderiales bacterium
CTGCTGGCCGCCGCTTAGTACCCCGTTTTATAAATGCACACACGTATTATTCAGGCAGCAATTTTAGCAATTTTCTGGATCTGACCTTCGGTGTAGCGGGTTCGCATCCTGGCGAGAAATGCGTTTAGATCGTCGCGTATGAGTTCCATTGGAATGGGTGCGCGATGCTCTCGTAGTATCGCTCGAAGCGCGCAAGTCGCTCGGCAACGGCTTCCAGGCAGGTGAAATCGTTGGGCGTGAGCGCCTTTCGTTACACGATGGAGAAGTAGATCTCGATCTGATTGAGCCAACTCGCATGCACTGGTGCGGGCACCGGAATCTATCGCGGATGAGACTGTGTGAGTCGCTGGACCGAACTTTCACCACGATGCGAGGATCCGTTGTCCATGATCCAGAACACAGTTAAGAAACGGGGTACCTAGGGAAGGCACAGTCTTGTCACTGCTACCGCGGTTGTTTTTGCGTCGTAAACGTAATCTTTCCAAACCCGGTAAGACGCGCGGCTTCCATTACGTTGATGACTGACTGATGGGTGGTGGTTGCGTCCGCGTTGATGATGATCGTTGGATCGGGGTTGCCCTTCGCCGCGCGCTTGAGCTCCGCGCTGATGATCGAAGGATCGGTTGCCGCCAGCGAAACTCGTTCGATCACATACTTCCCTTGCGCGGTGATCGCCACGTTGATTTGCCTCGGACGGTCAACCGGTATGCTGGCCTCCGCCGTAGGTAAGTTGATTTGAAGCTCTGCGTAGCGCGAATAGGTGGTCGTCACAACGAGGAATATGACGATGACCAATAGCACGTCGATCATCGGCACGAGATTCATTTCGGGCTCCTCCCGGTGCGCCCCGCGTCGGAAGTTCATTGTGTTTATTGCTCGCGTTGGCCGTGCACGATCTCAACAAGCTTCAGGGCTTGCATTTCCATCTCCACGACGAGTCCATCGACGTGGGCCCGGTAGTGACGATAAAAGATCATGCTGGGAATGGCCACGATGAGGCCGAAGGCCGTGTTGTACAAAGCCACCGAGATACCGTGCGCGAGCTGGGTCGGATTGCTTCCGCTGGGTGCTTGCGAGGCAAAGATCTCGATCATTCCGACGACTGTCCCAAACAACCCCATGATGGGAGCCAGGGAGGCGATAGTGCCGATGGTGGTCAGAAAGCGCTCCAGTTCATGCACCGCGATTCGTCCCGCTTCTTCGATGGATTCCTTCATGACTTCCCGGGAACTCTTCATGTTGCGCAGTCCCACCGCGAAGATGCGGGCCAGTAGCGACCCCTGAGCCAGGCGGTCGAGCAAATCCTGCGTAACCCCCTTGGATTTTACTTCCTCGACAGTCTTGGGCAGAAGCGTACGAGGCACGACGCGGTCGCGCCTCAGCGCCCAACCCCTTTCGACGATGATGCCCAGGGCGACGATGGAAGCGAATATCAAGGGCCAGATTGGCCAACCGGCAGCCTCTACAATCGCGATCACAAGACATGCTCCTCAAAATCGACAAAGGGGTGAATTGTAACTTCCATCTCTTGAGGGGCAAGCAGTATGCCAACGGAATTTTCAGTATCGCTGCCGGATTTGCTTGACTTTTCCTGCATCCACAAGCGCTGTGGACAACGATGTGGATAGTTTGTATACAACGGACTTAAGTCGGTCGGCCATAAGCGATTTTGCCATCCGGATGAAATTTTATGCAGAGCGAATATGGCGCGTAATCATGGTGTTGCTTGTCTTGCCTCGGTGCGGCGCGGTTCTCCGGTACCACCTCCGTGAAACCAGTGCCAGCTGTGGATTTCCCGCGAGACTACGCCCAAATCGAGCAGGTATAAGGCTGTGAGAGGATCCTATTGCCCAACCCATGGATGGCGCGGCTCGGTAACACGGGCAGATGACGATCATGCGGCGCGTCATCCTGTTTCTAAACCCTCCAGCGTCGCTAGTTTGATACAGCCGTGACAGACTCCGAACCCATACCCTCGCTCTTTAGCGCGTCCATTAGCGTGACAGCGCTCAACGCCATGGCTCGCGGATTGTTGGAAGCGCATCTGCCCATGCTGTGGATTTCGGGGGAGATTTCGAATTACACGCGCGCCACGTCCGGACATTACTACTTTGTGCTCAAGGACGCAGGTTCGCAGGTACGTTGTACGCTCTTCCGGCATCGTTCGCAGTATCTGGATGTGTCCCTCAAGAACGGGGATCACGTCGATGTTCGAGCCTTGCCGACGCTTTATGAGGCACGCGGCGAGTTCCAACTTAACGTGGAGTACGTGCGGCCCCGGGGTGTCGGCCGCCTCTTCGAAGCCTACGAGCGCCTCAAAAAGAAACTTGAATCCGAGGGCCTATTCGCGCCCGAGCGCAAGAAATCTTTGCCTGGATTTGCGCGGCGAATCGGCGTCATAACCTCGCCGTCAGGTGCAGCGCTTCGCGACGTGCTCACCACTTTGCGGCGGCGCATGCCAGGTTTGAAGATCATCCTCTATCCCACCTTGGTGCAAGGTGAGGAAGCCGCCGGGAATATCGCGCAGGCCATAAACACCGCATCGTCCCGCGCGGAGTGCGACGTGCTCCTTCTGTGCCGGGGCGGAGGCAGCATGGAAGATCTCTGGGCTTTCAGTGAGGAGATCGTGGCGCGGGCGATCTTCGCGTGTGCGCTTCCCATCGTCTGCGGTGTTGGGCACGAGACCGACTTCACCATCGCGGATTTTGTGGCCGACCTTCGGGCGCCCACTCCCACGGCGGCGGCGGAACTTGCAAGCCCGAGTCGGGTGGATTGGCTTCGGCGCCTTGATGGATTGCGGCTCATCTTGCGGCGCGGTTTGGACCGGCATCTAGAGGATGGCATGCAGCGGGCCGATTTTCTTGGCCGGCGTTTGGTTCATCCGGGGGAAAAGCTGAAAGGACAGCGGCTCGGGCTGGGTCTTTTGCAAGACCGCCTTGCCTTAGCGCTCAAGCGAGATATAGAGCGCTTGCGTTGGCGAGTGCACACGGATGCGCGGCGATGGCGGGCCGCATGCCCGGATCTCAAGGAATTGTTCTTCCGACTCGAGCGTGGAGCGGCACGGATGGCATCCTATCAATCGAATCATCTGAAAGCGCTGAACGCATCCACTACCTTACTGGGCCGGCAGTTGGTGAGTCTTGATCCGCAAGGGGTTCTGGAGCGAGGTTATAGTATCGTGTGGGATCAACAGGGTGTTCCAGTATTGTCGTCGGCTCAGATCGGCACGGGCGCAACGCTCTCAATTCAATTCGCCCGCGGTAGCGCTACCGCGCTGGTATCGAAGAAAGACTAGGGATCTAAACGATAGGAAAGTTGCGGGAGCAGGTGCGCGGAACCTATACTGGCGATCGTAGTCCTTGAGGTGTCGCATCGCCTCCTGCAGGGAGGCGAGAGAGATTCCAAACACATCTATTCTTGGAGGAGACATGTATTACGCAAACACGCTGAAATGGGCCTTGGCGGCCCTGTCTGTCGCTTTCGTTGCGTCCGTTCAGGCGCAATCCATCGGTTCGGAGCTGGGTGACAAGAAATCTCTCACTTTGGCAGCGGCAAAGAAAATCGCCATGGCTGCCGAAGCCGAAGCGATTAAGAACAAGTGGAATGTGGTGATCGCCGTGGTAGATGACGGCGGGCATCTCGTTTATTTGCAGCGCATGGACGGCACCCAAACGGGAAGCGTGGACGTGGCCATCAAGAAAGCCCGCACCGCTCAAGCTTTCAAGCGGCCCACGAAGGTGTTCGAGGACGCCATCGCGGGCGGGCGTAATGCGCTCCTGGGATTAGATAGCGCGCTACCCCTGGAAGGCGGATTGCCCCTCAACGCGGGTACCCAACTCATCGGAGGTATCGGCGTGAGTGGCGTAACCGCCCAGCAGGACGGCGTCATCGCTAAGGCGGGTGCCGACCTACTCACGCAGTAAGTCACATGGAGGTGCGCTGATGGGTTCCAGGCCCGTCAGCGCAGAAACGCCTCTATTTGGGTGCGCGCCTGATGAGCGAGTTGGGCATGGAAGGGATCCAAATAGGTCACATCCGGCATGGAACGTAGCCACGTGATTTGCCGTTTGGCTAACTGCCGCGTGGCGGCGATGCCCTTCTCGCGGAATACCTCCTTTGGGGTGTTTCCCGCCAAGTGCTCCCAGGCTTGCCGGTAGCCCACGCAGCGCATGGAATTGAGCC
>JBKKAO010000002.1:0-5994 GCA_046714645.1 Burkholderiales bacterium
CCTCGATACTGTTTCCAAACAGCGGCGGGCGCTGGATGCCCGAGAGCCCGTTCTCGCCGCCGGTGAAGGCGGTCCAACGGAACACGATATAAAAGGTCAGCGCGGTGAACGCCAGGGTCAATAAAGAGAAGTAAACACCGCGCCGGCGGAGCGAGAGGAAACCTATTACGGCGCCCAGCGTTGTGATGAATAGAAGGCCGAAGAAGAAAGGCAGCAGAAGGCTGTCCTTAAACCAATGGATTTGCGAGAGGGCGACCGCGTAGGCGGCCACGCCGAAAAACAGTCCGTGGCCGAAGGACAACAGTCCGGTGTATCCCAATAACAGGTTGTAACCTAAGCCCACCATGGCGAAGATGGCCACCTCCGCCGCCACGGTCCAGGTGAAGCCCAGTTTCAGAATCAGTTGCGGAACGATGATCAAGGCCAGCCCCAGAATGAGAATGGGATGGCGAAGCCACGGAGCGATGGCGGGACGAGGGTCTGGACTCTTCACGGCTCACTCGAATTTCGCGAATCGCTCACCCATCAGCCCGCGAGGAAGAAAGAGCAGCACCAGCACCATCAGCAAGTACATGGAGGCTTCCGCGGCGGGTGGGTAAAAGGCCACAGTCAATCCTCGAACGACTCCGACCAGCAGTCCGGCGGCCACCACACCCCAAAAGCTACCCAGTCCGCCGATGACGACCACGACGAAGGTGGCGGTGAGAATCTCCGTGCCCATGGCCGGCTGAACTCCCGCCAAGGGCGCGGAGAGCACGCCGGCTAATCCGGCGAGCCCGACGCCGAGGGCAAAAATAGCGGCCAGCGCGGGTTTGAGGCTGATGCCTAAGGCGCGCACCATTTCCGGATCCCGCACCCCGGCGCGTACCACCATGCCAAAGGCGGTCCGGTTCAGTAGCAGCCAGCACCCCACCACGCAGACCACCGCGGTGGCGAAGATGGTGAGCCGGTAGTAGGAGTAGATGAAATCTCCCAAGATGAGCTGTCCGCGGAGCGACTCCGGTATGGAAAAGGGCAAGCCTGTGGTGCCCCAGATCATGCGCAGCGATTGCTCGGCGGTGAGCGCGAGTCCGAAGGTGAAAAGCAATCCCAGCGCGGGATCTTTGTCGTAGAGCCGCCGAAGAAAGAAGCGTTCGAGGACGATTCCGATGAGTGCCACGCACACAGGGGACAACACCGCCGCGCCGAAGAACCCCAAGCGCGGCGCGAACGAAACCGCCAGATACGCGCCCAGGGCGTAGAAGGCACCATGGGCGAGATTCACCACCCCTCCCAGGCTAAAGATCAGCGAGAGTCCGAGCGACAAAATGATATAGAAGGCTCCTACCAGCAGACCATTGAGGACCTGCTCGGCGATGAGCGTGGGTTCAAGCACCGCGGGCTAGGGCGCTACGCGGAAAGCTTGCAGGCATTTTCCGATTGCGTGGGCTGGATGATCTCCAGCGAATCCTTGGGTCCCGGTACGGAGCGCACCACGTCGAAGATATCCCATTGGTCCTTGGATTTGGATTTATCTTTCACATGTACGATGTACATTTCCTGCAAGAGTTGATGATCCCATTTTCGGAAGCTGCCTTTGCGATCTTTGAGTAAATCAAAGCTCGCGCCTTTCTCCAGATGCTCGATGATCTTGGCGGCCTCCGTGCTTTTTGTCTCCGCCATCGTTTGCAGCACGATGCGAACGCCCACGTAGTCCCCCCACGCTTGGTTATCCGGGGGCAAGCCGTACTTGTCGCTGAAGCGCTTGGCGAAGGCTTGCGCGGCCGGAACCTTCAAGCCGTGATACCACAGCGTTTGCCAATGCCCGGAGAGATTGTCCAGACCCGCCCCCCAGAACTGCACCGTATCCATGACCCCGCCAGTGAGAGGAATGGGAAGATTGTATTCTCGGTATTGCTTCAGAAAGGTGGTTTGGTCCACTCCGGCTAGGTTTAGATAGACCCAGTCCGGTTTGAGGGCGCGCAGCTTCAAGATGTAGGCGCTATAGTCCGCCGTATTGGTAGGCACCATGTCATTGGCCAGCGCCGTGCCGCCGTTGTCCTGAATGAAGCGCGAGGACACGCGGAACAAGTCGTGGCCGAAGGCGTAGTCCGCGGTCAGGAAATAAAAGCGGGAGTCCTTGATAGCATTATTTTCCTTGAGCCAGGTTCCGATGGTCTTGGTGTACATGGTATTGCAACCTTCGACGTGGAACATGTAGCGGTTGCATTTTTCCCCGCGCAGGGTATCGGAATTGGCACCCGTGTTGAAGAAGGGGATCTTGTAACGCAAGGCCTGCTCGCCGATCGCCAGAGCGGAAGCGGAACTTACCTCGCCAATCAAGCAGACGACCTTGTCGCGCTCGGCCATCCTCTGGGCTTTATTCACCGCGGTGGCGGGATTCACGCTGTCCTCGGCGATGAGTTCGATCTTGCGTCCCAGCACGCCCCCGGCGGCATTGGCTTCATCCACCGCCAATTGCGCCGCGCGATAGCCTTGCTCGCCCGCCTGGCCGAGAAATCCGGTGCGCGGGGTGAGGTGGCCCAGTTTGACCGGGTCGGTTTGCGCGGTGGAGAGTCTGGGGAACGGCAAGCTTGCCAGCGCCGCCAGAGAAGCGCCTTGCTTGAGGACCTTGCGCCGCTTAGGCGAAATCGCGTTTACGCCTGCCATGTTTCCACTCCTTATAAGTGTTTGTATGTTGTGAGGAGTCTTGTGCACCAGCCCTATTGACCGGGACCTCCATGACCCCAACGATGTAATTTACTTGGACTGGCGTAGCGAAGCTACTATTACCGTGATCCATGGCGGACGATACAATCGCAACCCTTCCTTTCTGTATCTTCCTACTCTGAAGCTGCTAGCGATCGAAACTTCCACGCAATGGTGCTCCGCCGCGCTGCTCCTCGATGAGGGCATCCGCGTCCGAGACGCACATGCGGGCCAACGCCATTCAGAGTTGTTGCTACCCATGGTGGACAGCCTGCTGAAAGAGGCGGGGCTTGGCGTGCGGGAATTGGACGGAATTGCCTTCGGGAGCGGCCCGGGATCCTTTACCGGCCTGCGCATCGCCTGCGGAGTGGCTCAGGGCATGGCCCTAGGGGCGGATTTGCTTCTGGCACCGGTGTGCTCACTGCTTGCCTTGGCTGAAGCATCAGGACACGAGCGGGTGCTCAGTTGTCTCGATGCTCGCATGGGAGAACTCTACCTCGCGGCCTACCGGCGAGATGGGCATAGCTGGGTGACGGTCGTCGATCCGATGCTGTGCAAGCCCGCGGATGTGCCCGCTCTCGAAGACGGCGGCTGGTTTGGCGTTGGGTCTGGATTCGGCGTTCAAGGGGAGGCGTTGAGCGCACGCTATGGATCGCTGCTCACGGGCATCAATGCTGGCCTGATTCCTCACGCCCGAGACATCGCACGCTTGGCGTTGTCCGTGTTCGCCGCAGGCCGGGCCGTTTCACCCGAATACGCGGCGCCCTTATATGTTCGCGATAAAGTGGCGCTGAAGACTGCCGAGCGCATGAGGCTAGCCGCTTTGTGAGCGACGCTGTACTTGAACGCCGGATTGGCATACGCCCCATGCGCCTGACGGATCTCGATCCCGTGGTGCGGCTGGAAGCGCAGATCTACGAGTTTCCCTGGTCCGCGGGAAACTTCAAGGATTCGCTGTCGGCCGGTTATAGTTGCTGGATCCTCTTCGATGCGGGCGCGATCGCCGGCTATGCCGTGGTGATGATCGGGGTGGATGAGGCGCATCTGCTCAATTTGAGCGTTGCGAGGGCCCGGCAACGCCATGGCCTGGGAAGGAAGCTCATGGGGCATCTTCTTGAGGTGGCCAAGGCCTACGAATCGCAACGCTTCTTGTTGGAGGTGCGGCAGACCAATGCCGCAGCCCAGAGTTTTTATGCAAGCCATGGATTTGCCGAACTCGGCGTGAGACGTTATTACTACCCCGCTCACGAGGGCAGAGAAGACGCTATTGTCATGGAGTTGACGCTTTGAATCGCCGGGAACGCGTGTTGAAAGAACTCAATCTCCATCCCCTGTGGGTGAGACGAGAGCCACCCGGTGCGCCCGTGGCTTGCGCAGTGGGCACGATAGAGGGTGAGCCCGGTGAGCCTTTGTCCAACGCCGCCCTGATGGATTGGACGGCTCTGAAGGAAGCGGTACGCACTTGCACGCAATGCCCATTGCATGCCGCAAGAACACAATCCGTATTCGGAGTGGGAGATGAATCGGCCAGTTGGCTCTTTATCGGCGAGGGTCCGGGCGCCGAGGAAGATGCCCGGGGCGAGCCCTTCGTCGGCCAGGCGGGGCGCTTGTTGGACAACATGTTGCTATCCATTGGGTTGAAGCGCGGTGAGGACGTGTATATCGCCAACATCGTCAAGTGCCGGCCCCCGGGTAATCGTGTCCCTGAGCCCTTGGAAGCGAAGGCCTGCGAGCCCTATCTCAAACGCCAAGTCGCATTGATGCAGCCGCGCTTGATGGTGGCGCTGGGTAAGACGGCCGCTGAGAACCTGCTCCAACGCCCTGCCTCCATCGCCAGCTTGCGCGGATTCATCCACGACTATCACGGCATCCCGCTCATCGTGACCTATCACCCCGCCTATCTCCTGCGCAATTTGACGGACAAGTCCAAGGCCTGGGCGGACCTGTGCTTCGCACACGAAACCATGACGCAGTTGAAATCCAAGGTAGCCGTACCCATGTAGGGGCTGTTTTCCGGGAGACCACAATATGAAGAAACTAGTGATTGCCTTCGTGACACTGCTGGTTGCATCGTTCACTCTGAGCGGATGTGGCTACAACACCATTCAAAGCCAGGACGAGGCGGTCAAGGCGTCCTGGAGCGAGGTGGTCAACCAGTACCAGCGCCGCGCGGATCTGATTCCCAATCTGGTTAACACTGTCAAGGGTTTCGCCGCTCAAGAAGAAAAGATCTTGTTGGGTGTGACGCAAGCGCGCGCGAAGGTCGGATCCATTCAGGCCACGCCTGAGTTGGTGAACGATCCGCAAGCCATGAAGAACTTCCAGGCGGCGCAGGCGGACATGAGTTCCGCGCTCTCGCGTTTGATGGTGATCGTGGAGAACTACCCGCAACTGAAATCCGATCAGAACTTCCGCGATCTGCAAGCTCAGTTGGAGGGCACGGAGAACCGTATCACTGTGGCGCGCAACCGCTTTATCAAATCCGTGCAGGAGTACAACACTCATATACGCCAATTCCCGGTGAATCTCACGGCCATGATGTTTAGCTACAAGCCCAAGGCAAGCTTTACAGTCGAGAACGAGGCGGCTATCGCGAAACCGCCGTCCGTGGATTTTTCTCAACCGGCGAGCCCGCCGAAGTAAGTCATGAAGCTTCTCGCCGTTTTGGTGTTTTGGGCGCTAGCGCTGGTCAGTGCCGCGAGCCTGGGGCAGGAGCTTCAGCCGGTTCCCGATCTGCGCGCGCGGGTCACCGATCTCACGGCGACCTTGTCCGTTAGCCAGATTCAGGATCTGGAAGCGCGCCTGGCGGCCTTCGAAGGCAGTAAGGGAAGCCAGGTAGCGGTGCTCATTGTCCCCACGACGCAACCCGAGGAGATCGAGCAGTACTCCCTTCGTGTAGTGGAGAAGTGGAAGCTGGGGCGCGAGCGCGTGGACGATGGGGCGCTTCTCATCGTGGCGAAGGACGACCGGCAGCTACGCATCGAAGCCGGGTACGGTCTCGAGGGCGTGATGAACGACGCCACGTCCAAACGCATCATCGATGAAAACATCCTGCCGCGCTTTCGCGAAGGAGATTTCAGTGGCGGTATCCTAGCAGGCGTGGATCGGATGCTGCGTGTCATTGAAGGAGAGGCCTTACCGCCGCCAAAGCCCAGTACTCAAGGCATGAACGGGCGATCGTTGGAAAGTCTCTTAGTCATCGGCCTGGCCTTGGTGTTTGTCGTGGGCGGAATTCTGCGCGCGATCTTCGGTCCGCTTCCCGCCGCGGCCATGGTGGGCGGTATAGCCGGTGTTGCGGGTTGGTGG
>JBKKAO010000003.1:0-7427 GCA_046714645.1 Burkholderiales bacterium
TGTCACCCTTCACCAAAAGTTCGTGGCCATCGGGGCCAATGGGGATAGTATCTTCACGCGGCTGATGCGCGCCAGCGGCCGCGCGGACCTGGCCGCCGATCCCAGTCTAGAGCGCAACGACGGCCGGGTTAAGCGCACCGAGGAGTTGGACGAGGTCATCGGCGGTTGGTGTGCTCAACACGACTTGGCGCTGGTGCTCGAAGTCCTCGCTAAAGCCGAGGTTCCCAGCGGCAAGATTTACGACGTGGCCGATATCGTGAACGATCCCCACTATCTGGCGCGCGGAATGATCGAGCAATGCCGCCTTCCGGACGGGTTTTCCCTCAAGCTCCCAGGAATCATGCCGAAGCTCAGCCAAACGCCCGGAGAGACCCGTTGGCTGGGACCCGAACTCGGAGCGCACACCGCCGAAGTGCTAGGGGGATTGGGATACTCGGATACCGATATCGCCGTCTTGAAAAGCCGCGGCACCGTCTAGATCCAAACTGGAGGCAAGGGATGCTGGTACGCGAAGTTCTGAAGATAAAAGGTGAGCGCCTGGTGAGCGTTGCCCCCGAGACCTCGCTCCTGGATGCCGTGGTGCTCATGGTGACCAATGACATCGGCGCGTTGGTCGTGCTACAGGCCGGAGAAATAATTGGTATGCTCACTTTCCGCGAAGTGCTGCAAGCGTTACATAGTGGAGGCGGTTCTGTACAAGGCCGCACCGTTCAATCTGTCATGGTTCAAAACCCGGTCTCGGCTAAGCCCGAGGATACGGTGGATCAGATGCGAACCCTCATGACGCAACGGCATATCCGCTACCTACCCATCAAGGATGCCGGGCAATTGCTAGGGGTGCTGTCCTTCCACGATGTGGCCAAGGCGGCCCTAAAAGCGGCGAGCTTCGAAAACACCTTGTTGAAGACCTACATCAAGAACTGGCCGGAGCCCGCGCAGAAGGTCTAGCGTCTCTTAAGGTTGACACGCTGGGAGTTTGCCCACTGCCCGGCTGATCTGAGTTCTCGGACGTGATATATTCCATTGTCATGGGCATTCCCAAAAGCCGCGGCTGAAGCAGTGACGAGGCCGGTCTCAAGCGAGTGGCTTCGTTGCGTTTCCGATATCGCTCATCGGAGGATGAGCGATTCCTTGCTGATGCTGTGCGTCATGGGTCTGGGGTTTACCGGATGTTCGGTCAAGCAATCGGCCATGAAAGCGGCGTCCGATCTCCTTACCGCTAGCGCCGAGAGTTTCGCCACCGACGACGATCCCGCGCTCATCGGCGAAGCTTCGCCTTTCGCTCTAAAACTCATCGAAACCCTCATCCGCTCCAATGCGCAGGACACTGGCTTGTTGTTGGCCGCTAGCCGGGGATTTTCCCAATATGCCTTTGGATATATTCAACAGAAGGGCGAAGAGGTAGAAGATAAGAACCTCGGACTCGCGCGGCAATATTACGAACGCGCGAAGAATCTCTATCGTAGGGCAGAGATCTACGGCTGGCGTGGGTTAGAGGCCACCCATCCGAGAATCCAGGAAGGCTTGCACAAGGATTTTCCCAAGGCCCTCAAAGCCTTTACACGCGAGGATGTTCCGTTGATGTACTGGACCGCTGTGTCGCTCGGTGGCTTGATCAATCTGTCCAAGGACAGCGCGGAACTCATCGCTGAAGTTCCCATCATGGAGGGCTTGATAGACCGTGCCCTAGAGTTGGAAGAATCCTACGAAGCCGGTGCTATCCATCAGTTTCTCATCGGTTATGAACTCAACCGGCGCAACCGTAAGGGCGATCCACTGCAACTCGCACGCAATCACTTCTTCCGGGCGGTGCAGCTCTCTCAGGGCAAGTTGGCCGCGAGTTTTGTGATCCTTGCGGAGAGCGTCGCTGTCAGGGAACAGAATCGCGATGAGTTTGAGAAGCTCTTGGACACGGCCATCAAGATCGATCCCGAGGCTGCGCCGCAATGGCGCCTAGCGAATCTGCTCTGGCAGCAACGGGCACGATGGCTCCTCACGCGCAAAGAGCAACTTTTCACGGAATAGGCGGAGCGAACTCATGCGACCAGACCGAGTTTTCCACGGCCTCTTGCTAGCGATCATCGCGATCGCTGCTTCGCTACCCACGCCCGAAAGCCTCGGCAATGACGTTGTCAAGATCCGGCTCGGCACCCTCGCGCCGAAGGGATCGACCTATCACCGTGCCCTGCAGGAGATGGGTGACAAGTGGCGCCAAGCTCAAGGATCCTCCGCCAGTTTCGTGGTCTATACCGATGGTACCCAGGGAGGCGAGGCGGATATGGTCCGGCGCATGCGAGTGGGCCAACTCAACGCCGCGCTCGTGTCCGTGGTGGGGCTCATGGAGATCGACCGCTCCGTGAGCGCTCTGCAATATATGCCCATGGTCTTTCGCGATTGGGGCGAGGTGGACTATGTGCGCGAGCGTTTGCGCGACCAGCTCGAACGCCGCTTGTTCGATCGCGGTTTCGTGGTGTTGTTTTGGGCCGACGCGGGTTGGGTACGCTACTTTACCAAGGAGCCTATCGTTCATCCTACCGACTTCAAGCGCATGCGCATCTTCGCCTGGAACGGGGATAGCAACACCGTGGACATCATGAAGGCTATGGGCTACCAACCCGTACCCCTGGAGACCTCGGATATTCTTCCCGGGCTCCAGACGGGCTTGATCAATGTCGTTCCATCGGGCGCCTATTACGCGCTATCCGGTCAGTTCAATAGTGTTGTTCGTCACATGATCGATGTGAAGTGGGTTCCCATCGTCGGAGCGGCGGTCATCACTCGCCGCGCCTGGGATCTGATGACATCCTACGCGCGCGACCAGCTGCGCATCGCCGCCTTGGAAGCCGGGATCAAGATTCGTGATCGTGCACGCATTGAAGATTCAGAAGCGATCGATGCCATGAGGAAACGCGGCCTGAGTGTCGTGTCGGCTACGCCCGCAGTGGAAGCTGAATGGCGCCGCCTTGCCGAGGAGGCCTATCCTCGAATCCGTGGCTCCATGGTTCCTGCCGAATTGTTTGACCAGGTTCGTCAGCTCGTCCGAGAGTATCGGGGGCGGGCAAAGGCCGCCGCCAAGTTCTAGCTCTCCCTTCCCGCCGCGATATGAAGGCATTGCGGTGGGCTGAGGATTCGCTCCTCGCCCTGACTCTTGGGGCCATGGTGGTGTTACCCCTCCTGGAGGTATTTGTTCGCTCTGGCTGGCGTGTGGGCATTGCCGGCGGCTCCACCATATTGCAGCATCTCAGTCTCGTCGTGGCCATGCTGGGAGCAGCGATCGCTGCCCGCGAGGGGCGCTTGCTGGTATTGTCCAACGTGCAGTCTGTGCTCGATGGCCATCACAAACGGCTGGCGCGTTGGGCTGCGAGTTTAGCCACCGCAACCGTGGGGATTCTTCTCGCCTACGGCGCCTGGGTTTTCGTCCACAGCGAATGGCAAGCCGATACGCAATGGTTCGGCGAGGTACCGGCTTGGATCATTCAGTGGGTGATGCCGGTTGGATTCGCTGTGATCGCGCTACGCTCCCTATGGGCAGGAGGAACGACACCCTGGCAGAGGCTTTCCCTCGCCCTTCTTTGCGCGCTTTGCGTGGCGGTCTTCTACTGGGATGTTTTTCCCAGGCAACACATGGTCACCTTGGGATTGTGCATGCTGGGGTTGGCTGCGATGTTGGGCGCCGCGGTGTTCGCGGTGCTGGGCGGAGTCGCGATCCTGCTCTTCTGGGGGCAGGAGCTGCCGATCGCGTCTCTCGCGGTGGATCATTACCGCCTCGTGGTGAATCCTGCCTTGCCCGCCATTCCGCTATTTACCCTCGCCGGGTATTTTCTAGCTGAAGGCGGTGCGCCGGCGCGGCTGGTTCGAGTGTTTCGCGCTGGCTTTGGAAACCGTTCGGGAGGGGCGGCCGCGGTCACCGTGGGGGCGTGCGCATTTTTCACGGCCTTCACCGGGGCTTCCGGGGTCGCCATTCTGGCTCTTGGCGGATTGCTGCTGCCCTTGCTGGTGGCTTCGGGTCAATCCCAGCGCTCGGCCCTGGGGCTGGTCACCAGCGCGGGGTCGCTGGGTGTGTTGCTACCTCCTAGCTTGCCACTGATCCTCTATGCCGTCGTGGCCAAGGTGCCTCTTCGCGATCTATTCCTTTCGGCGCTTTTTCCCGCCTTGTTGTTGCTGAGTTTGGCGTTTCTTTGGGCGCGCTGGGCTGCGGCACGTGTGCCCCCGGTTGCGGGGGTGGCCAAGGAGCCTCTGGGCCCCGCGCTGAGGGCCGCGCAGTGGGAACTGCTGCTGCCGGTGGTCGCCTTCGCCGCGCTATTCGGAGGTTGGGCGACGCCCGTTGAGGCCGCGGCCATAACGGCGCTCTATGCCTTCGTGGTGGAGGTCTACGTCTACCGCGGGCTGAGCCTTTGGTCCGATATCCCCCGTGTGGCAGCCGAGAGTGGTCTGCTGGTGGGCGGTGTGCTGCTGATACTGGGGGTCGCGCTGGGTTTGACAAACTTCTTGGCGGACGCTCAGGTGCCCGACCGGATGGTGGAATGGGTTCGCGCCAATATTGACTCCAAATGGGTCTTCCTACTCGCTCTCAATGTGTTCTTGTTAGCCGTGGGTTGCCTCATGGACATCTTCTCCGCCATCGTCGTGGTCGTTCCCTTGATTGTGCCCCTAGGCGTGGCCTTCGGCGTTGACCCCATTCACCTAGGTATCATCTTCCTGGCGAACATGGAGTTGGGATACCTTACCCCGCCGGTCGGCATGAATCTGTATTTCGCCTCCTACCGGTTTGGACGTCCCCTGGGCGAGGTTGCCTGGGCGTCGTTTCCCTATGTTCTCGTGCTCGACATCGGCGTCTTGGTGATCACTTACGCGCCGTGGCTTTCCATGCTCTATCGTAGTCCGCCCTTCTAAGGATCGCTTCCACCATGAATCAGCGCAAGCGCGGCGCGCTCGCTCGAGACGTCCGGCCCATCGAAGTCTGGGCCTGGGCGATGTACGACTTTGCTAATTCCGGCTACACCACGGTGGTGATCACAGCGGTATTCAATGCCTATTTCGTGGCGAGCGTCGCGGGGAATGCTACTTGGGCAACCTTGGCGTGGACCCTATCGCTGTCGGTGTCCTATGCACTCGTTATGCTAGCGGGCCCAGCTGTGGGTTCCTACTGCGACCGGAACAGCGCGAAGAAACGGGTACTCCTCCTCACAACCTTAGGCTGTGTCCTTTCAACGGGTTTGCTGGGGCTGGTTGGACCTGGAGACGTCGCCCTCGGCGTGGTGCTGATCGTGTTGTCCAACACATTTTTCGGTTTGGGCGAAAACGTCGTGGCGGGATTTCTCCCTGAGCTGGCCAAGGGTAAGGCCTTTGGGCGGGTTTCGGCTTGGGGCTGGTCCCTGGGTTACGTCGGCGGGTTGGTGAGCCTTGGAGCGAGCTTGGCCTACATCACGTGGGCACAGGGCCGCGGCCATGGTGCGGGGGAGTTCGTTCCGGTCACCATGGAGATCACCGCGGTGTTGTTTCTCTTGGCGAGCCTCCCGGCCTTTGTGTTTCTGCGGGAGCGTCCTACGGGTGGCGGCGTACCGGTGAGAATCGCGATGGTACAGTGGGCGAGGGAAGTCTCACGCTTTCCTGATTTGTCTCGATTCCTCCTATGCATCGTGCTGTACCAAGCCGGCGTGCAGGCGGTCATTGCCTTGGCCGCCATCTATGCCCAGGAGGCCATGAAGTTTGAAACCCAGGATACTTTGCTACTCATCCTTGTGGTGAACGTCACCGCGAGTATCGGGGCCTTCGGCTTCGGCTATCTGCAGGACTACATCGGTCATATTCGAACCTTGGCGATCACCCTCGTGGGCTGGTGCGTAATGGTACTTTTGGCATGGCTCGCCACCACGCCGGGCTTGTTTTGGATCGCGGCGAATGTTGCGGGGGTGTGTTTGGGATCCAGCCAGGCGGCAGGACGCGCCCTCGTGGGGTATTTGAGTCTCCGCAGCCGGCGCGCCGAGTTTTTTGCATTTTGGGGTATCGCTGTGAAGGTGGCATCGATCTTGGGGCCGCTGACCTATGGACTCGTCACTTGGCTGACGAACAACCATCATCGAATGGCCATGCTGATCACGGGAGTGTACTTCGTGCTCGGCCTGATGGTGCTCGCTGGCATCGATATTAAGCGAGGGCGAATCGCGGCCCACCGCGCGGAACGAACCTTGCGAAGGGGCCAGTGATAACACAACGAATCCCACAGCGACTTCAGAATGAATACCCGTTACTTGCAAGCTCACCCGATCGCGGATGAAGCATGAAGCGAGGCATGGATGAACCCGTGGCTCGCATGAGTACGAGCGATCCATTCCGAGCGGTAGAGGAAATCATTTATCTTCTCGATGGCGCTCGCACGCAAGACAGAGTAAATCCCGCGCAACGATACCAATGCATCGAGGATCTGGATGTCAAGGCGCAACCCTACATCGAGGCGCTCACCCATGAATACGCCAACGAAAGCGGGCGGCTTCAACGTGCTCACGAACGCCGCATTTGGAATGCGGTAGTCGAGTTTTGGCGTCATCTAGCGGCGGCCTACGAAGACTGCTTTTGGCAGTATCAGTCCGCAGAGCGTGGGGCAGGAGGTTTGAAAGCCACTATTCCCGTGATTATCAGCCGGGCCATTCGTGCTCTGGGTGCCGAACTCAAGTGGACCATGATGACCTATAGTCCTCCGGATCCCACCCTTTGGGGCCGTATGGGGGCGCTCTACGTCATCGCGGAGCAAGCCAAGTATTCGCGGGAGCCGTGTTTAATCTACGCCGGTCGCGACGCGGAATCCAGCATTCATGAGGAGTATCTGCGGGTGCTGATGTTTTTCATGGCGGCGGTGGATACCTTGGCACCACAAAAGATTGAACTGGCCGGCCGGCTTATCGCGAGCTTCGTTAACGCCTTCCGCATGCAGACTCAAGCGGGCAAGGGCTCCCATTACTACGTTGATCTGAGTGCCGCCCGGCCCCCTGCGCGCTTGGTGGACCGTTTACTCTCGCCAGTGCCGAACCCGCGTTTTTACGGGCCGGGTCATGCGGGGATTCAGGCTGAAAAGCTCTTGGAAGTGCTTCAGTTCTCCAACGAGGTGCCCGTGGACCTGGAGTTGGGGGCCGCCTACGCGCCGGCGCTGGTCATCGAAGTGTTGCGACATCTCGCGCGCCAATGGGCTTCCATCCCTCCGGCGCGGGGGGAGGAGCGGCAGGATTCGTCCGCACGACTGCGCATCGTTCACGACTTCGACACCGTTCTGAAGGCTGCTCTGGCCTTGGGACGAAACCCTGAGATCGAAGCCGCTACGGAAACCTGGACCGTACAAAACTCCAGTGAGAACGGCTTCGGCGCGGTGTTACCGGAGTCCCCGCAAGATTGGCTGAGAGTGGGAACTCTCATCGCCGCGCGCCCGGAGGGCG
>JBKKAO010000004.1:0-3088 GCA_046714645.1 Burkholderiales bacterium
TCCAGCGCCAAACGGATCTCGTCTTCCCAATCGATGTCATCGGGCGTTACGCTCACCAAGCCCAGATCGAGCGCCTGCTTCGAACGCAGCGATTGGCCAATGAGGGCCCGCAGAGAATCGATGGCGGTGTTGTCTCCATAGAAGCGGCTCGCCAAGCGTGTCTCGCCCTCCACGGTGGCGTAGGGTCCGAAATTCATCGCCGACAGCATCACGCGGGGCTCCTCCTCGGGCGCACCGGGAAAGGCCATCATGTAGCCGCGGTCCGCGGCCAGCAGCAGTTCCGCCAAGGTGCCGGCGAAACACGAATCGCGATCCACCACGGCGAACACACTGCGCGAGGAGACTTCCAGGCGCGCGAAGGTCCGGCGCAGCATTCCTAAAGTTTCTCGCACGAACCAATCGTGTTGGGTGCCTTGTAGCATCTCGTCGTAGGCCAGCACGACCTCCGGGTTCCCGCGCGTCTTGAGCACCCATATACCGAGTTCCAGCTCATTAGTACGTAGCGCCAAGATCGCATCATCCAATTCGCGCGCCATTTGTAGCGGCCACCACCGGCAGCTCTCGAAGACAGGTTCCGCCTTCCGAGGTGCCGACACGGTGAAGGTCGCCATGCGTGCGTTCCGATTGACTTCAACATCGACGTATTCGTAATGGTAGCCCCGCTCATCGGTGCGGCGCGAGAGAGGTTCAAGGAAGACGCCCTGCCTGCCGTCGGGGCGGTCGCTGGAGCGCGCCAAAGCCGCCGCGCGGCCCGCGACCAGGTCCTGGAACCGCGCGGGCTTGGCGATGGCATCCACCAGTTTCCATTGCAAGGCGCGCTCCGCGCGCACACCCTCGGTGGTGGTGCAGAACATATCCGCCAGATCGCGCCTCACTTTGCGCTTGTCGGTGAGCCGCGTCAGGCCCCCGGTGCCGGGCAACACACCGAGCAAGGGCACTTCGGGCAAGCTCACCGAGGACGAGCGATCGTCGATCATCAGAATCTCGTCGCAGGCCAGCGCCACCTCATAACCCCCGCCCGCGGTGTTGCCGTTGAGGGCGGCGATGAATTTCAATCCCGAATGCCGGCTGGAGTCCTCGATGCTGTTGCGCGTCTCGTTGGTAAACTTGCAGAAATTGATCTTCCACGCGTGAGTGGAGAGGCCCAGCATGTAGATATTCGCTCCCGAACAAAACATGCGCTCCTTGGCGCTGGTGAGCACGACGACCTTGACCTCCGGGTGCTCGAAACGTATGCGTTGAAGCGCATCGTACAACTCGATATCCACGCCTAGATCGTAGGAGTTGAGTTTGAGCTTATATCCCGGCCGCAGACCCCCGTCTTCATTCACATCCATGGAGAGCGTGGCAGCCGGCCCGTCGAAGCGCAAGCGCCAGTGCCGGTACTGGTCTGGATGAGTCCGGTAGTCCACCATGGGATTAGATATCGAAGCGCGATCCATAGGAGCCTCTTAGTTTAGTTCTGTGCTTTCTTAATCAGTTCGCGCAAGCTCTGTTCGGCGCTACGCCCGCGCGTATCGATGATGACATCGGCACGCCGGTACAGAGGCTCGCGCGCCTCCAGTAGACGCCGCAGATCGGAACAATTGGCCGTTTCACTTCCCAATTGTATATGCACTATGATGCCTATCTCGCGAATCGAACTAAATCGGAGATCACGCGATAATGCATGAGCACAATAAGGATCATCCATGGCTGGATTGAGCCACGCGGACCACAGCGCAATTCCCCCCAGAATCAGTATTCCCGCGGACTACAACGCCGCTTACGATCTTCTAGAGCGCAACCTCCAAGCCGGGCGCGCCGAGAAGATCGCCTACATCGACGATAGAGGGCACTACACCTACGCGGATCTCAGCGAGCGCGTCAATCGCTGCGCCAACGCGCTCCAAGATCTAGGCCTAGGCATGGAAGACCGGGTGCTGCTTTGTTTGCTCGATACCATCGATTTCCCCACGGCTTTCCTGGGCTGCATCAAGGCGGGCATCGTCCCCATCGCCGCCAATACGCTCCTCAGGCCCAAGGACTACGCCTTCATGCTAAACGACAGCCGCGCCAAATGCCTGATGGTCTCCGCGGCGTTGTTGCCCCAATTTGAATCCTTGTTAGCAGGCTCTTTGCCGAAGGTCATCGTATCGGGAGCGTCCTCCGCGAAACATGCGAAGTTGAACGATTTGTTGGCTTTGGCGAGCACGAGCTTCACCCCAGCGCCCACCAAAGCCGATGACATGTGTTTCTGGGCCTATTCCTCGGGTTCCACCGGCATGCCCAAGGGTGTGGTTCACGCGCACAGCAGCTTGATACACACCGCCGAGCTATACGCCAAACCGGTGCTGGGCATTCGCGAGGACGATGTGGTGTTCTCCGCGGCGAAGTTGTTCTTTGCCTACGGATTGGGCAACGCGCTCACCTTCCCGCTGGCGGCCGGCGCCACCGCCGTCCTCATGGCGGAGCGCCCCACTCCGGCCTCCGTCGCATTGCGCCTGAAGCAACACCAACCCAGCATCTTCTACGGTGTGCCCACTTTGTTCGCCGAGATGCTCGCCAGTTCGGAACTACCTCGAAAGAGCGAAGTTCGGCTGCGTATCGCCACCTCCGCGGGTGAGGCGCTCCCCGCCGAGATCAGCCGCCGGTTCACCGAGCATTTCGGCATCGACCTGCTCGACGGTATCGGCTCCACCGAGATGCTGCACGTGTTTCTCTCCAACCGCCCGGGAGACGTGCGTCACGGCACCACAGGGCAGCCCGTACCAGGCTATGAACTGCGTTTGGTGGACGACGAGGGCAACCCCCTGCCTCGTGGTGAAACGGGAGAGCTACAGATCAAGGGGCCCACTCGCGCGATCTTCTACTGGAACAACCGTGAGCGCTCTGAATCCACTTTCCTTGGGCCCTGGACCCGCAGCGGCGATAAATATTCTCAGGATGCGCAGGGCTACTACGTTTACGCAGGGCGTAGTGACGATATGCTGAAAGTCGGCGGCATTTACGTTTCGCCCACCGAAGTGGAATCCGCGTTGATTACGCATGCCGCGGTTCTGGAAGCCGCCGTCATCGGCGGTGCCGATGCGGACGAACTGATCAAACC
>JBKKAO010000005.1:0-6201 GCA_046714645.1 Burkholderiales bacterium
CAGCAATATATGGCAGTTCGCTCATGAGGTTTCCCGCGGAAAAATGTGCCTAGAACCGGGCCAGCAGACGCCCATAGGGGCGCCGGAATAGGGTCCGCCGTCGACATCACGCAGATTCTATATTAGCTTCGCTACCGGCTTCGAGAGCCCTCCTGCAGCGAGTCTTATATCGAGCCTCTTAATGAAGTATGCCGGCATGAGACGGCGCTGAAGAATTTATCCCCGCAACGACAGTTCGTTATAGTCCAAGGGCGCCGCCGTCTCCATCATCACCTGCTCCGGCACGCGCAGGGCTTCAGCGTGACGCCGCTCGGCCTCGGATTTTAGCTGGGCTTCCATGTAAGCCCCGAGATAACGTCCGCGAGCGACGATGGTTCGGCCCACGCGCAGCCGCTCTTCCTCGAAGTACCGTAAGGCTTCGCCGAGATGGCCTTGCTCCAAGCCGCGGATCAGAGCCATCACATCGCCCGCGCCCTTGGGTACACCCATGGCGGTGTGCGGACGGGTAACGAAGGCGGCGTCTCCCACTATAGCGGCACGACCGAAGGCGAGGCGCGGAGGCTCAATATCGAAAATGGGTTGGAAGAAGTGCCAGCGGCCGTGCTTCAGGGCGTGGGCGAACTGGGGAGCCAGCACACGATGCGCCGTCTCGATCATCTCATCCTGTATGCGCACGCTGAAGAGCGCGGGCGGGATGCCATTGGCGTGATAGAAACCCGAATCGTCGGTAAAGAAACGGCGCAGATCCGTGTGTTCCTCCACCGGGTGATACCACACTACGTTGAACTGCCGCTTGCCTTGCTCCAGGGTGTGGCCCGGCCCGGGCACGGGATAGGCGATGGCCTGCGCACCGGGCGCCACGCACACGGTGTAGCGGTCGAATAGGCTCTCGAAGTCGTTTGGCGGCAATTCCTTTTCGTCCACGAGACAACGCCAAGCGATATAGCCGCTGTAGAAAGGTTTGAGCGCGGGCAGAAATTGAGCACGCACCGTGGAGCGCAGTCCGTCCGCGCCGATGAGCAAATCACCCTCGATGCGCTCGCCATTGGCGAAAACTGCGGTCACACCACCCGATCGTTCATCGACCCGTTCCAGCGCCATGCCCTTCCGATAGCGATCTGGCGGAAAGACTTTCTTCAAGCTTTCATAGAGCCGCCCCCACGATGTCATCACTTGCGAGAACGCTCGTTCCGCCACCACGCGCCCGCTCTTGTCCAAGGCGATGCGCGCGGGCATGACCACACCCAAGGAACTCTCCGTCTCATCCACGCCCGCCGCTTGAAAGGCACTCACCAATCCCGGAAGAATGGTGATGCCCGCCCCGCGGCCCTCCAAGTCATCGGCGACGCGCTCGAAGACTCGTACGTCCCAACCCTTGCGATGAAACATGTTCGCGGCGAGGAGGCCAATGAGTGAACCGCCAATTATCAATACGCGTTTCCCCATCACTTGATTCCCGATTGCTTTTCCGACAACTTGATCAGCGCCATATAGTCCTCCTCCGCATAGCCCTCCCCCACCAGAGCTTGGATCAACTGCCGGGTCGTGGAAGTCAGCGGCATGGGTACTTCGTTATGCTTGGCCGCGGAGAGAATGAGATCGATGTCCTTCATGATCAAACGCGAAGTCATCGTAGGGGAAAAATCTCGCGCCTTCATGAGCCCCACCTTGGCTCTCAACCAGGGAGAGGAAATGGTGCTCTGCCCCAAGGTGTCGAGCATCGTGTTCCAATCGAGCCCAGCTTTACGGCCCAAGGTGAGCGCTTCCGCCATGCCTTGCGCCATGGTCACCACCATGGAGTTAACCACGAGCTTCATCACCCGCGCCTCTTCAGCATCGCCGAGATAGATCTGCGCCTTGCTGAACGTCTCCACCACGGGCTTCACTTTGGTCCACGGCTCTTCGGGGCCGGAAACCATCACCGTCACCTCGCCTTTGATGGCGGAGGCGGCATTACCGGAAATCGGCAAGCGCAGATAGGGCACGCCGCGTTCTTGTGCCGCGCGACCCACTTCCGCCGACACTTCCGCCGAGACCGTGCTCGTATCGGCAAAGATGGCACCGGCCTTGGCGTTGGCCAGCACGCCCTTCGGACCCAAAGCGACTTCTCGTAGCGCGGAGTCATCGGAGATGCATGAGAACACGATGTCTGCCTGCCGCGTACAGTCCAATACGGACATCGCCTCGGTCGCTCCAAGCGCGACCAGTTTGCTCCGGCTGGCCGCCGTGCGGGAATAAACGGTCAAGGGATATCCCGCTTTGAGAATAAATCCCGCCATCGCCACGCCCATGCGCCCGGCGCCGATCCAACCAATTGTTGGTTTAGTAGTCATATCACCCCCCCAAGTAGTAGCGCTTCACCAGATCACTGTCTCGTAGCGCCTGCATATTTTCACCCTCGAACGCGATCTCCCCATGCACGATCACATAACCTCGGTTGGCGATGCGGCTCGCTTCATGAAAATTCTGCTCCGCCATCAACACCGTCAATCCGAACTGTCGCTTCATGTGCGCGATGGTATCAAGCGTCTGCTTCACCAAGGCGGGGGAAAGACCCACCGAGGGCTCGTCCACCAATAATAGCCTCGGCGCGGACATGATAGCGCGTGCGATGGCGAGCATCTGCTGTTGCCCGCCGCTTAGGCTACCGGCTGATTGCCGCGAACGTTCGCGCAGCACGGGAAACGCCTCATGGCACAGTCCCAGATTGCGACCGATTTGTCCGCGCGCGGCGGGCCGGAAGGCACCCAACAAAAGATTCTCCCCGACCGTGAGTTTCGGAAACAGCCGCCGGCCTTCGGGCACCATCGCCACCCCGAGACCGACGATCTGTTGCGCGGTCTTGCCCGCGAGCGAAATGCGCTGGCCGTCCAGATTGAGGGTGATGCTTCCCTGCCGCGCCTCGACCAAACCCATGACGCACTTCATGAGCGTGCTCTTGCCGTTGCCGTTGGTGCCCAGCAGCGCCACGGTCTCGCCGGCTTGCACCTTGAGGGAGACGCCTTGCAGCACGCTCACCGCGCCATACCCCGCATGCAGATTCTCGATCTCAAGCACCGAGATAAATCCTTCTCACGATGGGATCGTTGACGATCGCGGAAGGCGCACCCTCCGCCACAATCTGGCCCGCATCGAGGCACACCACCCGTTGCGAGAATTTCATGATGGCATGCATGATGTGCTCGATCATGAGCACGGTCATCCCCTGCTCGTTCAGTCTCGCCACCAACTTCAGTATGTCGTCCACTTCGCTGGTGGACAGGCCCGCCATGACCTCGTCCAGTATCAGCAACCGGGGGCGCACCGCCAGCGCCCGCGCCAACTCCAACCGGCGCAAATCCACTTGAGTGAGCGATTTCGCCAGCGCATGGGCGCGATGGAACAATCCCACCTCGCGCAGAATTTCCGATGCATCCGGCGCGGATCCCCCGCGGCGCCTGCCTACATACTCCAGTGGCACGGCCACGTTCTCGAGCACCGTCATGCTGGAGAACGGGCGAGGAAGCTGAAAGCTACGCGCCAGACCCAGCCTCGCGCGCTGATGCGCCGCCAAGCCGGTGATTTCCAAGCCCGTGAATCGAACGGTTCCGGCATCGCCGCGCAGTGCGCCTGCGATGCAATTGATCAACGTCGTCTTCCCCGACCCGTTGGGGCCGATGATGCCCAGGCGCTCGCCAGCGTCCATCCGTAGACTCACGTTGGACAGGGCGGCGAAGCCACCGAAGTTCTTGTGGAGGCCGTGGACTTCAAGCAGTGCGGAACTCACCGGCGCTCCCCGCGCCGGATCAAACCCAGGATGCCCTGAGGCGCGGCCACCACGAATAGCACCAGAAGCACCCCCACCACCAACACGTTTAGCTCGGAGGAGATGGTGACGGTTACGACTTGCTGCACGGATCCCAGCAATAGCGCGCCGATCACCGGTCCCAACCACGAGGAGGTGCCTCCGATGATGGGCATAGCTAGCGCGGACACGGCGTAGTTCAAGCTGAAAGCGGAGGTGGGTTCGATGAAACTCATGTAAAGCGGGAAGGTCGAGCCGGCCAATCCCATCAAGGCTCCGGAAACCGTGGCGGAGAGCACTTTGAGTTTCATGGTGGGCACGCCCAGAGATTCGGCGGCTTCCTCGTTGTCTCGCAGCGCACGCAGACCACGGCCGATCCAAGAGCGCTCGATGTAGCGAGCGATGAGCACCGCGATGATGGCGAACAGCGTCATCAACACAAACAGGAAGCGGTTATAGGAGCCGAACCATGCGGGTGCCATGGGTTGCAATACGGTGACGCCGCGCGCGCCGCCCACCAGTCCCCAGTTCATCACCGCGGTTTCTAGAATCACCGCGATGGCCACTGTCGCGATGGAGAAGAAGATGCCGCGCAACCTCAGGGTCATGGCACCGATGAGACCTCCCATGAGACCTGTGACCAGCGTCGCGCACAGCAACTGCGCAAGAAGCGGCGCCTCGAAGGCCTTGATCAACGCCACCGACGCATAGGCCCCGGCGGCGAAGAAGGCGCCTGAGCCGAAGTTGACGTAGCCGGCATATCCGCCCAAGATATTCCATGCCGTGGCCAGCACGATGAACTGAAGCACCACATAGCCCGCGAAGAAAAAGTACTCGTTCGTCACGAACTGGCTCAGCAGCACCGCCGCGCCCAGCGCGACTATGGCTCCCGCGGCGAACTTGCGCTGTGCTGCATTCGTGCTCACCGGCCGAACAACCCGGTGGGCCGGACAGCGAGCACGATCAATAGCAGTCCGAAGGCCACCGCCGGTGCCCAGGATGCCCCCATGGAGGTCAGCACAACGCTCTCCGCGATTCCCAGAATAATGCCGGCGGCCAAGGTACCCTTCATGCTGCCCAACCCCGCCAGCACGGCCACGCAGAAGCAGCGGCCGATGTATAAGCGCCCCAACCCCGGCTCCACGGGGCCGATGATGATGAGTAGCGCGCCCGCGAGCGGGCAGGTCGCTGTGGCGATGCCGAAAGCCCATTGCTTCACCTTCACGGGATCGGCCCCCATCAGGGCGAGCCCCGTCTCGTCTTGCGCCACAGCCTTGATAGCCCGGCCCATGAAGGTCTTGGAAAGATAGAGCGAGAGCATGACGGTCAGCGCCAGCGCCACGACGAAGGCCACCAGCATTCGATAGGGCACGCGGTATTCGCCCAGCGACAGGCTGCGGCCGATGTAGCTCGCCTCCACCATGCGTTGGTCCACGCCATAGGCCAGAATAAGCGCCACTTCCACGATGAAGGCCACGCCGAAGAAGAATGCCAAGCCGCGCAGGCCCGCATCGCTTCCGCGCCGCTCGAACACCGCGTGATAAAAGCGATAAACGCCAACACCTATCAGAAAAAACAGCGGTGCCAGCAGCACGCCGGCCAGCACGGGATCCACACCGCTATGGTTCAGGCCGTAGACGCCATAGGCCCCCAAAACCAGGAAGGCAGGATGGGCGATGTGGGGAACATCGAGCAGGCCGAAAGCCACAGACAACCCGATGCTCACCGCCGCATAGAAGCCCCCCAGCAAAATGCCGGCGATCAGGGCTTCAGCGAACAGGTCTAAGGACACAGCGACGCTACAGGATCAGTTGCGCACCTGATTGAAGGGCCGAACCTGCGCCGTTTTGTAGGCCTCGGGGGCCACGATGGATTGCTTACCTGCCGCGCGATACTGATCGATGTTCTTATCCACTAAACCTTGAAACTGCACCAGTATCGTCCGCGGCGACGCCCATTCCCCCGTGGGGCCGTAGCGGAAGTTGCCCACGATGGTCTTCATCTCGTTCTCGCGCAGGTACTTGGCCAGCACCTTATGATCGAGGCTCTTCGTGGCACTCACCGCCTGCGCCAGAACCTGCCCGATGGCGTAGTCGAAAGGTGGTACGTAATAGCCCAAGGGATCCACGTTCGCATCCTTCGCTTTGGCCTGGTAACGTGCAAGAAAATCGCGCACGCCATGGAATTCCATGGTTTTCTCCGGCACCCACAGGTGGTAGTTCACCACGCCGTTCAACAGGGAACCTAGCGATTCCATGATGGTCGTGTACTGCAATCCCACCATGCCCCCGCCGAAGATTTTGACGCTGCTCCCCACGCCGGTTTCGTTGAGCGCTCGAATGATGGCCGCCGAGTCCGAAGGGTAAGAGGCGACGAACACCGCGTCGGGTTTCTTCGAGCGCACCGCGCGCAACATG
>JBKKAO010000006.1:0-6630 GCA_046714645.1 Burkholderiales bacterium
GAGCGAGGGGGATCTGCTGCTGGGGATCCAAGTGTCCTGAAGTAACATCCATGAAATCACAACCCAGGGTTTTCAGTTCGCGCGCGAACCCCACGGACTCTTCCACGGTCCAGCCTCCATCCACCCATCGCGAACTGTCCCAGGTGCATGAGGTGCCAGTCATTAGCACTACCGTCTTCGGACATGTACTGGCACATGGGAGAGACGACGATGCGGTTAGGAGGGGAAAGCTCCCTCAATTGGATGGGCGAGAACAGTTGGCTGGTCATTTTCGTAAAGGGAGATCCTACGCCAGCACGTAAGAGGTCTTAAGCATGGTGTAGAACTCCGCGGCGTAACGGCCTTGCTCGCGCGGCCCGTAGCTCGACCCCTTACGGCCGCCGAAGGGCACGTGGTAGTCCACTCCTGCGGTGGGCAGATTGACCATGACCATCCCGGCTTGCGCGTTGCGGCGGAAATGGGAGGCGTGCTTGAGGGATGTGGTGCAAATACCCGAGGACAATCCAAAGGCCGTATCGTTGGCGAGCGCCAGGGCCTCGTCGTAGTCCTTCGCGGCGATGACACTGGCCACGGGACCGAACACTTCCTCGCGGTTGATCCTCATTTTGCTGGAGGTCTCGGTGAAGAGCGCGGGTTCGAGATAGAAACCTTCCGTCTCGCGCTTGAGCAAGTTTCCGCCGAAGGCGAGGTTCGCGCCTTCTTTCTTGCCCTCTTCGACGTAGAACAGATCTTGATTGAGCTGGCTCTTGTCCACCACGGGACCGATCTGCGTACCTGGCTTGAGGGCGTTATCGACTTTTACGTTTCTCAAGCGCTCGATGAGCGCGTCAACGAATTTATTATGGATGCCTTGGGTGACTACGAGCCGTGAAGACGCCGTGCAGCGCTGCCCCGTGGAGTAGAAAGCACCATTCACCGCGCATTCGACGGCGGTGTTGAGGTCGGCGTCGTCGAGCACGACCAGAGGGTTCTTGCCGCCCATCTCCAGTTGAATCTTTTTCATTTGGGCAACCGCCTTGAGCGCCAGCTTGCGGCCGGTTTCCACGGAACCAGTGAAACTGATGGCGTCCACGCGCGGGTCGTTCACCATGGCCTCGCCCACGACGCTCCCACGGCCCATCACCAAGTTGAAGGCACCGGCCGGTAATCCCGCCCGGGAAATTATCTCGGCCAGGGCCCAGGAGCAACCCGGCACCAGATCCGCGGGCTTGAACACCACACAATTGCCATAGGCCAGAGCCGGAGCAATCTTCCAAGCCGGAATAGCGATGGGGAAGTTCCACGGTGCGATGATTCCCACCACTCCTATGGGTTCGCGGGTGATCTCCACATCCACGCCTGAGCGCACGGAGGCTATTAATTCACCAGCACGGCGAAGCACTTCACCCGCGAAGAACTTGAAGACATTCGCGGCGCGGACGGTTTCGCCCACGCCCTCGGGCAGGGTCTTGCCCTCTTCTCGGGACAACAAGGTCCCGAGTTCGTCCTTGCGCACCAGGAGTTCGTTGCCGATTTTTTCCAGCATGTCAGCACGTGCTTGAACATTGAACTGCCCCCAGGCGGGCGCGGCCGCGCGGGCCGCCGCCACAGCCTGCTCGGTTTGCGCAACGTCGGCCTGCGAGTACTCGCCGATCACATCATTCAGATCGGACGGATTAGTGTTCTTGGTCCAGGTCGCGCCCGCGATCCATTGGCCATTGATATAGTTGGAATGTTGTTGAGTCGTCATGGTCGGTCTCCAAAAAATTCAGGGCGAGATGCTAGCAGCTTGGAAGGAGGGCTTCACCGCAACGCAACGTGCGAGAATCCCGGTCAGCCGTGACCTAAATAACATCCTGAACACCGCCAACCCAACCTACTCCCTTCGCGCCCGCCCCGCCGTCGAGAATCTGCGCGCCTCCCGTATTCGCGAGGTCGCCGACGCCGGCATGGGGCGAGACGATGTCATCGCCTTTTGGTTCGGGGAACCTGACGAGGTGACCCCGGAGTTCATTCGCCAGGCAGGCATCGCAGCCTTGAATGCGGGCGATACCTTCTACACCCAGAACCTCGGCATCCCCGAGCTGCGCGAGACTATCGCCGCCTACGTCAGCGGTCTGCGCACGCCGGTCTCCTCCGAGGAGGTGGCGGTGACCAATTCCGGCATGTCCGCCCTGATGCTCGCCACCCAAGCCCTGGTGGGACCGGGAGACCGCGTGGTCATCGTGACGCCGCTGTGGCCTAATTTGGTGGAGATCCCCAAGATCGTGGGTGCGCAGGTTGTCACCATCCCTTTGCGTTTCCATACCGAAGGATGGCGGCTGGATCTCGATCGCCTGCTCGCGGCGCTGACACCGGACACGCGCGCCCTGTACGTCAATTCACCGAACAATCCCACGGGCTGGACTCTTACTACAGAAGAGCGCGATGTCCTGGCCGCCCATTGCCGCAAACATGGCATTTGGATTCTCACCGATGACGCCTACGAGCGTTTGTACTTTTCCGCCAACCAGACCCAGCGCGCCGCGCCATCCCTGATGGATTTGCGCACTCAGGACGATCGGATAGTATGTGCCAACACCTTTTCGAAATCCTGGTTGATGACGGGTTGGCGCCTGGGATGGATCGTGGCCCCCAAACCGTTAATGGAACCGCTCAGCAAGTTGGTCGAATACAACACCTCCTGCGCGCCCGGTTTCGTTCAACGCGCGGGTATCGCCGCCATTCGTCACGGCGAACCGGTGATCGCCCGAACCCGGAATCGTTTTCAAGTGGCGCGCGACATGCTCCTGCAACGCCTACGGACCATGCCCCGTATCGAAGCCGCCGTACCGCCGGGCGCGATGTACGCTTTCTTTCGGGTACAGGACATGCCGGATAGCTTGGCCTTGTGCAAACGCATGGTGCGGGAGTTTGGGCTGGGGCTAGCGCCGGGCATCGCCTTCGGGCCCGAGGGCGAAGGGTACTTACGCTGGTGCTTCGCCGCTTCCCCAGAGCGCCTGGCGGAGGGCATGGCGCGATTCGAAAAGGCCTTACATGCCACCCGTTCACACCGATAATCGTTTTCATGACTGATTCTTTACCTCCCACGAAGCACGAAGTCACTGCATGGATCGTTACCGGCGTTGTCCTGGTCGCCGCCTTGCTGCTTCATCTGCTTCCGGCTCTCCTGGCGGGCCTGCTGGTCTACGAACTGGTGCACATGCTGGCGCCGCGGTTGCGTTTATGGCGTTTGAGTCACGACACCAGCAAGATCATCGCCGTCGCCGTGCTATCGACCATCGTAGTCTTGATCCTTACCTTAGTCATCGTCGGGTTAATGACGGTGTTACGCCGCGAGGCCGGGAGTCCCGAAGCGTTGCTTAGGCAACTCATTGGCATCATCGACAGCGCGCGGGTTAGTCTACCTAGCTGGGCCGTCAAGGGACTCCCCGCCAACGTGGACGAATTGCGCAACATCTCGGTGCAGTGGTTGCGCGAGCACACACAAGACTTGCAGCAAATCGGGACGGTGGCCGGCCGCGCCTTTGTCCACATTTTGATCGGCATGATCATCGGTGCCATGGTGGCTCTACACGAAGTACGCCCCCGGGATGTGCAAAAGCCCCTTGCGCGAGCCCTCACGGAGCGGGTGGACAGGCTGGGGAATGCTTTTCGCCGAATCGTGTTCGCCCAGATCCGAATCTCGGCACTCAACACGACGTTGACCGCCATCTATCTCACGGTGGTCCTCCCGCTCTTCGGGGTTCACCTGCCGCTGACCAAGACCATGATCGCCCTTACGTTTCTGGTGGGGCTGTTGCCCGTCATCGGCAACTTGATCTCCAACACCGTGATCGTGGTGATCAGTCTGGGGCACTCGGTTAATGTCGCCGCAGCCTCCCTCGCATTCCTGGTGATCATTCACAAGCTCGAGTATTTCGTGAACGCGAAGATCGTGGGCACGCAAATTCGCGCGCGCGCTTGGGAAATCTTGGTGGCCATGCTCACCATGGAGGCAGCCTTTGGCATCACCGGCGTGGTGGCCGCGCCCATCTATTACGCCTACATCAAGGACGAACTTTCCAGCCGGGGACAGATATAGTGCCGCCATCCTTCAAACTCGCCGTGGTCCCGGTCACGCCCTTCCAACAGAATTGCTCCCTTCTGCGCTGTGAGGCCACGGGCAAGGGCGCGATCATCGATCCCGGCGGCGATCTTGATCGCATTCTCGCCGCCGCGAAAAAGCTCGGCATGGAGGTTGAGAAGATATTTCTGACCCACGGGCACATCGACCACTGCGGGGGCACCGCGGAGTTGCGAAAGCGTCTCGGAGTGCCGGTCGAAGGGCCGCAGAAGGAAGAGCGGTTCTGGATCGATCAGCTCCCCGAGCAAGGCCGAATGTTCGGCTTCCCGCAACTCGAAGCATTCACCCCTGACCGTTGGCTTGAAGAAGGCGATACCGTGAGCTTCGGAGAAGTGACGCTGGAAGTAAAGTTCTGCCCCGGTCACACCCCCGGGCACATCGTATTTTTTTCGCCGAAGGAGCGGCTAGCCATCGTGGGCGACGTGCTGTTTCAGGGGTCCATCGGCCGCACGGATTTCCCCAGAGGCGATCACGCTACGTTGATCCGCTCCATTCGCGAAAAGCTCTTTCCTTTGGGGGATGACATCGCCTTCGTTCCCGGACACGGACCCATGTCTACCTTCGGAGAGGAACGTCTGAGCAATCCCTTCGCCGGCGATCGCGCCGTGGCGCAGTGATTCGTTCCGAGTACCTTTGCAGCCTAGCCCAGATCGAGGCGGCAGCCCAGATCGTTTATGCGGTCATGCCACCTACTCCCCAGTACAACTGGCCGGTCCTGAGCCAGATTCTCGGATTTGAAGTTTGGCTCAAGCACGAGAACCACACGCCCACGGGAGCCTTCAAGATTCGTGGTGGTCTTACTTACTTCGACGGCCTATCGCGCCACCCGCCTCGTGGGGTGGTCAGCGCCACACGAGGTAATCACGGCCAATCCATCGGCTTCGCGGCGTGCAAGCACGGCATTCCCGCCACCGTCGTGGTTCCGCAGGGCAATAGCATCGAAAAGAACTCCGCTATGCGCGCGCTCGGGGTGACCTTGATCGAGCATGGACAGGATTTCCAAGCCGCCAGGGAATACGCCCAAGCGTTCGCCATCCAGGAAAATCTTCTCATGGCCCCTTCCTTTCATCCGCTCCTTGTGCGGGGGGTCGCCACCTACTCTCTGGAATTGATGAAGGCCCTACCCGGCTTGGATGTTCTGTACGTGCCGATCGGTTTGGGCTCGGGAATCTGTGGGGCCGTGGCGGCCCGCGAAGCCCTCGGCCATAGGGTAGACATCGTGGGGGTCGTGTCTGCGCAGGCGCCGGCCTATGCGCACTCCTTCGAGGCGAGGACCCTAGTGGAAGCCCCGGTGACGACCCGAATTGCCGACGGCCTGGCTTGCCGAGTGCCCGAACCCGAAGCCCTTGAGATCATTCAGCGCCACGTGTCCCGCATCGTGGAAGTCACGGATCAAGAAATCGAAGATGCCATGCGCTTGTGCTTCTCCAGTACCCACAACATCGCTGAGGGCGCGGGGGCCGCCGGCCTGGCCGCCGTCTATCGAGACCAAGCCCGGCTCAAGCACAAGAGCGTGGCGTGCGTACTCTCGGGTGGCAATGTAGACCGTGGCGTGCTCGGCACCATCCTATCGGGATGAATATGTCCTGGGAAGCTTGGTTTACGCTAGCTGTAGTCGGATTGGTGTTGATCGCGCTGATCCGCAACTACGCAACCGATGTTGTGGTCGTAGGCGCGGTGACGCTCGTTTGCTTAGTACAAGGCTTCACCGGCTCCCGCCTTCTGCCAAGTGCCAAGGAAGCCTTTAGCACCTCGGCAACGAGGCGCTTGTGACGGTGGGCGTGCTCTTCATCGTCGCATGCGGTCTTGTGCACACAGGCGCTTTGAGTCTCATCACCACACCTCTTCTGGGACGTCCAACGAATGTGGCGCAAGCACAATCGCGGCTGATGTTTCCCGTTGCGAGTCTTTCGGCCTTTCTCAATAACACGCCCATCGTTGCCATGTTCATGCCCGTAGTGAGCGATTGGTGTAAACAAAACGCACTAAGCCCCAGCAAACTTTTCATTCCCCTGAGTTTTTCCACGGTTCTGGGGGGAGTCATAACGATTATCGGTACGAGCACCAACCTTGTTGTAAACGGGCTCTGGATACAAAGCGCTCATCAGTCCTTTAGCCTCTTCGATATCACACCCTTGGGACTGCCCGTGGCCATCGCTGGCATCGCCTATCTGATAGTAGCTGGGAGATGGCTACTACCCGAGCGCAAAAAGGCCTTTTCGCTTACCGACGACCCGCGCGAGTACACAGTGGAAATGGTGGTGGAACGCGATAGCCCCATGGTTGGGCAAACCATCGAGCAGGCGGGATTGCGGCAATTGCATGGCATGCATCTCATGGAGAGTGACCGGGCGGGAGAGGTGATTGCCGCGGTGTACTCACTGAGCTTCTATCGAACAACGCCGCGGCAGGCATCCTGCGGATTCGCCACACCCCTGGGATACCAGACCCATCTGATGGTCTATGGACCTGGCGGATACCGGTTCACGGACTATCTGCGCATCGGAGTTCCCTTAGACTTATTG
>JBKKAO010000007.1:0-8950 GCA_046714645.1 Burkholderiales bacterium
TTGCATGTCCCTGAGCGCCCGTGAGTCCAACTCTTACAAGTTCCTCGTCATACTTTCCCGAGTTTAGTGCGGCATGAACCGTACCGAAGTGGGCGTGGACCTCCGCACCAGCTCGGCGTACGTCGTCCGCGGTTAGTTCAGGCTCACCACTATCCGTTGTTTCCCGCTTCTCGATCCATCTATCCACTTCGTTGATAGCGAGCCACACGACGCCGTGGATTTGGCCCAGAAGAAGCTCTGCTTCGTCACGCGCTCTTCGCGGTGCCAGGCGTTCAGATTCACTCGGCAATTCATTATTCGGCATCCAGTGCCCACCGAACGTCGGGCGCAAGTTCCTTCGGTGGTTGCGGCAGTGCCTTCCATCAAGTCTCCTCCTCAGACGATGGTCCAACTCTTGGAATGAGAGCTAGGAGTCTGTCGGACTTTCCATGATGATACATTGACAGGATAATCTGGTCGTCATTGAAGAGTGCCCGTTAAGGAGTCAGCGAAGCGATGAGCCGTTTTATTCCAGTGGATCGTGTGACTGCGTATTTGCTGCCTCCGTCGGTGGAGGATTGGTTACCGGAGGCGCATCTGGCGCGCTTCGTGGTGGAGGTGATTGATCAGATGGATTTGAGCAAGCTCACGCAAGAGTACGCAGGGCGGGGTTCGGCGGCGCATCATCCGGAGGTGTTGCTGGGCTTGCTGGTGTACGGGTACGCCAATGGAGTGCATTCGAGCCGCAAGATCGAGCGCGCGACGTATGACTCGGTGGCGTTTCGCTACGATTGCGGCGAACACGCATCCGGACCATGATACGTTGGCCACGTTTCGGCGGCGGTTCTTGAAGGAAGTGGAGGATCTGTTTGTTCAGGTGTTGATGCTGGCCCGCGAGATGAAGTTGCTCAAGCTGGGGCACATTGCGCTGGACGGGACGAAGATTCAGGCCAGCGCGGGCCGGCACAAGGCGCTGTCCTGGGGGCATGCGAACCGCATTGAAGCGCAACTGCGCGCGGAAGTGCAAGGGTTACTGGCGCTCGGGGAGCAAGCGGACCGGTCCAACGTGCCTGACGGATTGGACGTGCCCGCTGAGATAGCGCGGCGCGAGAGGCGCTTGGCGGCCTTAACCCAAGCGAAGGCAAAGATCGAGGAACGGGCACGCGAGCGGCATGCGCTGGAGCGCCAGGAATACGAGGCCAAGCAGGCCAAGCGCGAAGCGCAACGCAAAGCGGGCAAGAAGCCCACGGGGAAGGAGCCCAAGCCGCCCAGGGCAGGTCCGCGCGATCGCGACCAGATCAACCTGAGCGATGAGGACTCGCGCATCATGCCGGTGGCGGGCGGGGGGTTCGAGCAAAGCTACAACGCACAAGGCGCGGTCGATACCGATACGATGCTGGTGGTGGCCACGCACGTGAGTCAGGCCTCGAATGACAAGCGCGAGATCGCCCCGGCGCTAGAGAAGATCACGGCCTTACCCGAAGCGCTGGGGGCTCCCACGACACTGCTAGCCGACGCGGGCTATTTCAGCGCCTCCAAGAGCCAAGCGTGCGAGGAGGCGAAGATCGAGCCGCTGCTCGCGATGAATCGAGAATCCCACCACGTGCCAGTGTTAGAGCGCTTCGCTCCCGATGCCCCGTTGCCAGACACACACGATCCAGTGGTCAAGATGAAGCACCGGCTGGGTACCCAAGCCGGACGCGCACTCTACGGGCTGCGCAAACAAACGGTCGAGCCCGTGTTTGGGATTATCAAGCACGTAATGGGATGGCGGCGTATGTCGATGCGCGGCCTGGAGGCTGCGCGCGGGGAGTGGTCGCTGGTGGCGATGAGTTGGAACATCAAGCGGCTGCACGTGTTATGCCCCGCATGATATGGAGCGCAAGCACGAAACAACTTCGCTCGCGTTGCCCTGCACGCTATCGGGGGGTGCCGTCATGAATTTACGGCGAAACTCGCACGCCAATCCGATATCAAGATGACTTCCGTCCAATTCACCAGCTCCTTGGTCTATTGGCGTGACTCAAGTCCGACAGCCTCCTAGATGAAAATAAACTTCTTACAATTAGAATCTTGAGAGTACCGAGTTCTCGGCTACTTTTCATGGTCGTTGTCGCGCCGAGCTTCCTCCAGGCGTAGCTGCGAAAGCGTGAGTGCCAGTGCGACCCACTTCTGGGTGAGTTGCCGGAAGCGCTTGTAGGCGGCCAACTCCTTTTTGATCTGCGCCACGAACCCAGGACGAATGAACCGGGTCGTGCTCTTGCCAGCGTGACTGTAACTGAGTTGGTAGAACGGCCCGTGCTTCTTGGGGTTTGACGGATCCACGCAGGCGCAGCCTGGCTTCTGACACGCGGTGTACTGGCGCGAGAGAGAGCCCGGACGCATCGGGCCCAGCGCCATGAGATCGCGCTGAATGCGTTCGATCTGCTTTTCAATGCGTTTTGCTTGCATGGCGTATTTATACCATCTAGTATCTGATAGCAGGAGGCGGCTACCTGATATAGGACACTTCCATGCAGCTCTGGTTGCAGTGGTACTCGGTCGTGGCACCTCTGCGCGCAGCGTGCTCCCGGCAACGAAGCTTTCTGTGGCTCCTCGCCGCCCTCGCCGGTTTGTGTGCCCGCAGCGAGCTCCTAGGCGTCACCAGCATCGTACGCACCCTGGGCCTCGCGGGGCGCTGCTATGACCGGCTATTGGATTTCTTTCATTCCCCGGCCCTCGACGTGCAGGCCTTATCGCGCTTGTGGACGCAGCGCGCCGTCTCGCTCTTCCCGGTGCACCGCTTCGCAGGCCGGCCTGTGCTCCTGGGCGATGGCATCAAGATTCCCAAGAGCGGGCGCAAGATGCCCGCGGTGAAACTTCTACATCAAGAATCCGAGGGCAACACCAAACCCGAATACATCATGGGACACTGCGTCCAAGTGGTCTCAATACTGGCAGGCGCCGGCACCTCGTTCTTCGCCGTACCCTTGGCCGGGCGCATTCACGAGGGCGTGAAGTTCACCAACCGAGATCACAAAACACTCCCCGAGAGGTTCGCCGGCCTACTCGACGCGCTTCACATCGGTGAGCCCTTCTACCTCGTGGCCGACGCCTACTACGCTTGCAAGCAAGTCGCCTTGCCCCTGCTGCGCTCTGGCAGCCACCTCGTCTCGCGCGTGCGCCGTAGCACCAGCGCCTACCATCCCGTGCCCCTGAACCAAACACCTCGATCGCGTGGGCGTCCACGACTCTACGCCCAGAAGATCAAACTGTGGACCTTGTTCGACTCCCCCTCCCAGACTTGGCAGCACGCCGATAGTCCCGTGTACGGCGAGCACGGCGTCACGATTCGCTTTGTCTGCCTGGATCTCCTGTGGCGCCCGCTGCGAACCCTCGTGCGCTTCGTGCTCGTGGATCACCCCACCAGGGGCCGGTCCATTTTCATCGCCACCGACTTGTCCATGCCTCCGATCCAAATCATCCGCCTCTACGGACTGCGCTTCAAAATAGAGCTCTCCTTCAAGCAGGCGCTTCGCGTCCTGGGCGTGTACGCTTACCACTTCTGGATGCGCCACATGACCAAAATCGCGCGCGGCTCGGGCACCCAGCATCTGCACCACAAATCCGATCAATACCGCCAGGCGGTGCGCCGCAAGCTCGACGCCTATCACCGTCACATCCAAATCGGTCTCATCGCCCAGGGCATCCTGCAGTATCTCGCGGTGAGCTCTCCTCGCCTGGTTTGGGCATCCTTCGGATCATGGTTGCGTACCATTCGCCCTGGCATCCCGCCCTCCGAACTCGTCACCGCCGCAGCGCTGCGCAATTCACTACCGCATTTTCTGGCAGAACCTCACACCGTCCCACTCTTCAAGAAATTCATGCGCGAGAACATTGACGTTGATAACTACCAGGCGCTGCGCCTCGCCGGATAGCCCAGAAAACGGTACTCTCAAGTAATCTCTTAATAATCGAACCTTGGCGCAAGCCGGTGTTTCCGTCATATCACCGCCTTTCTGGCGGTCGCACAAAAGCAGGGATGCCAGTTGGTGGTGGGGCGCGAAATGGTGGAAGGCCAGGCCGGATTGATAGCGGAGTTTTTAGGATTGGATCAGGTGCACCGATGAAAACCTTATTGATTACCGGCGCCGCGGGCGACGTCGGAAGAATGTTGCAGCCCGAATTGGCAGGAAAATACCGCCTCACGCTTTCGGACCTGCGCCCTATCGAACCACTTGCGGCGGAAGAGAAGTTCGTTCGCGGCGATGTCGCGCGGCTCTCGGATATGTTGCGCGTCACCAAAGGGGTAGATGCCATTCTTCACCTCGGTGGCTTCTCCGTGGAAGGCCCGTGGGAAGACATTCTGCGTGCCAACATCGTTGGGTGCTACAACCTCTTCGAAGCCGCGCGCTTGAATGGCGTGAAGCGAATTCTCTTCGCCACCAGCAATCATGCCACGGGGTTCTACCGGCGTGACGAGATTATCGATCACCGCGTCTATCCCAAGCCGGACAGCCGCTACGGTGTGTCGAAGGTCTTCGGTGAGCAACTCGGCAGCCTGTACGCGGACAAGTACGGCATGGAAGTTTTTTGCATGCGCATCGGCAATGTCGCCACCAAGCCAGTGGACAAGCGCCGGTTGTCGATTTGGATCAGCCCGCGCGATTTGGCGCAGTTGGTGTGCATTGGAGTGGATCATCCGGATATTCGCTTCGAGATCGTCTACGGCGTTTCGGGCAACACGCGCAGTTGGTACGACAATTCCAATGCGACACGTTTGGGTTACCGGCCCGTGGACGATAGCGAACCGCAGGCCGCCGAAGTCCTGGCGAAGGAGAAGCCTGGCGATTCCCTGGCCGAGCGCTACCAAGGCGGAACCTTCGTCAATGCCGAGTATGGCGGAGATCCGTCCCGTGCACTCCCTAAACTGAAAGGCAGATAACACGATGTGCGCGACCGAGGTTTTAATCGAAAGCGTGGAAGCGGGCGTGATGACGCTCACCCTGAATCGCCCGGAGCGCCGCAACGCGCTCAACCCCGAAATGACCGCTGGCCTGAGAGAGGCGCTTACGCGCGCGGCCTCCGATTCGAGCGTGCGCGCCCTCGTGCTGACTGGTGCGGGCCAAGCGTTCTGCGCCGGAGGCGACGTGCAAGCCATGGCGCAGGCCAAGGGGCGAGTTGAGTCGGCGGACGAGCGAGTGCAATCCTTGCGTTTTCGCGCGGAGGCGTCGCGTCTGCTCTATGAAATGCCCAAACCCACCATCGCGGTCATGGGCGGGACTGCCGCCGGTGCCGGTCTCGCATTGGCACTGGCTTGCGATTTCCGTGTGGCCGTGAGCGGCACCAAGCTCACCACCGCCTTCGCGAAGGTGGGGCTCTCGGGAGACTTTGGCATAAGCTATTTTCTCCCCCGGCTCGTGGGCGCGGCGCGGGCTCGCGAGCTGATGATGCTCTCACCCGTGCTCACCAGCGAAGAAGCGCTCGCTTGGGGACTGGTCCATCGCGTCTTCGGGGCGCACGAGTTCGATACGCAAGCGCGAGCCTTCGTGGCGTCCCTTGCACACGGACCCACTACTTCCTTCGCTCACATGAAACGGAATCTAAACGCGTCCTATGACCAGAGCCTTGCAAGCTCGTTGGATAGCGAATCCCATCTCCAAGTTTCTTGTTTCAGCACTGTGGACCATACGGAAGCGGCTTCGGCATTCGTGGAGAAGCGATCGCCCAGATTTTTGGGGCGCTAGCTTTACTGGAGGGAGCCCAGCATCCTCACCGCGTTAAGAGTTAGCAACACCCCCACCAGTACGATGATGAGCGAGGTGCCTACTTGAATGCGCACCGCCCAGGCGCCGCTAAGCCAGTCCAACACCTTTTGGCCAACCTGGGCGGCGATTACACCGACGACAACTAGGGTGGCGGCGAAGCCCACGCTGAAGACGACGACCGTCAGCAAGCCTAGCATCACCTTCCCTTGGGCCAGCGCGGAGAGCAAGATGGCCAGCGCGGCGGGGTCGGGAAGTAACCCACCTGCGATGCCCAGACCTATCAACACCCACAGGCTCATGTTCTTATCGTTCACAGAGGGGAGGCTGTGGGTGTGTTTGATGCCCCAACCGTGGCTATGCCAACCCATCTCGCCTTCGCCATGGGAATGCGGATGAGTATGGTCATGCTCGTGCGTGTGACCATCATGGTTGTGAGTGGACAAGGCGGTCGCGGGTTCGGTGCCCACGCCTTCTCCCCGTATCGCGGGGCGCCAGAGTTCCTTCTGAGTCCACAAGGTCCATAACCCGAGCACCACGACCAGTGCGCCGGTGAATAAAGCCAGCCACGCCTCGATCCTTTGAGGCACGAAATAGGATGACCCCATGGAGGCCAACACACCCACCAGCACGATGCCGCTGGTGTGGGAGAGCGTTACGAAGATGCCGAGAATGACGGCGTCCATGGGTTTGCCGCGCGCGCCGACGATGTAGGCCGCTGCGATGGTCTTGCCGTGGCCGGGCGTGGCCGCGTGTACGGCACCCACCCAAAAGGCGGAGGCGAGGTAGAGCAGAGTTTCGATAGCGGACGCTCTTTACTGCGCTAAGACTTGCGCGGACTCCACGAGCCGGAATGAGCGCAGTTGCGCTTGATCTTGAAGTTGAACCTTTGCCATCGCCACCTGCGCGGTTTCGCCGCGTGATGCCTATCCAAACACTGGAAACGGCTCAAACTTTCCGCCCAGCAAGGCGCTGGCATCCTTCACGCCCAACCAACCCTCGATCATCGTGGCATAGGTGCGGCGGAAATCCGCGGTGTGAATCAAGTTATCGTCCGGCGAGAGTTGAGTGAGGCTCACCGGCGTGCCGTAGTGCCCGCCCTTGACGGGCTTGCCCACGATGAACATGGGCCCCGCCGTGCCGTGGTCGGTACCCAGGCTGGTGTTCTCCGGCACGCGGCGGCCGAACTCCGAGAAGGCCATCACCACCACGTCATCCGCCCGGCCGATGCGTTCCAGATCGCGCATGAAACCGTACATGGCATCGGAGACATAGGTGAGCAGGCGTTGATGAACATCGCCCTGATGTACATGGGTGTCGAAGGAATTATTGCGATAGGCGACGTAGTACAGCCGCGTGGGAAGCCCCGCATGGATCAGGGAGGCGACCTTGGGCAAGTCCACCGGAACGATGCCGTAATCCACCGGGGTCTTGTATTGGGACCATGCATCGCGCACCAGTGCAGAGGCGTCACGGGCTCCGCGCGCTACGTCGAGCAGGTAGCGATGGTTGGGGCTGCCGGCAGGGCTTTCGCTCACGCGATCGATTAACTCGCGCTCCTGAAAGAAGCTCTCGCGCTGAAACTTCGCCGGGTCGTCGAACACGACGGGTGTGTGAAGCTGGCTGCGCACCGCCAGCGATTGAGAGGAGTCCACGTTGACGAGGAAGTTACGCGCGCCGCCGGGTTTGAGGGTATCGGCCAGCCGGCCGACCCACCCGTACTCCTGACCGCTATTGGGCGCCGCCGTGTGCCAATAGGCCATAGACGTGAAGTGGGAGAAGCTCGGGTTGTCGTAACCGCAGCCGTGCACGATGGCAAGCTTGCCGTCCTTGTACAAATTCTCGAAGCCCGCCATGCCGGGACTGAAGCCGTAGCGATCGTCGATCTTTCGCAGCTTATTGGCCTTGATGCCCACATTGGGACGCTGGCGGTAGTAGGCATCGTCGCTATAGGGAACCACGGTATTGAGGCCGTCGTTACCGCCTGACAATTCGAGCACGACGAGAATGCGGTTGTCGTTGCCGCCTTGCATGGCGGCGTGCGCGGCATCGCCGAACAGCGCGGGCAATCCGAACAGGCCGTGGGCACACAAGCCGCCAAGGCTCGCCTTGAGCAGCGAGCGGCGCTGAATGAGTCGTTGCAGTTCTTGATTTCGCATTTCTTTCCTCTCCTATCCCAACTGATATTCGGGGCTGCTCAACATAAGATGCAGCATCATGCGCAGGCCATCTTCCATGTAGGTCTCCGCTTCGCTCAATGAAGCAGTGCCGAGTTCCTTGTTCAGGAAATCGGCGAGCGCGGCGCGTTCGGTGGCTTCCAGCGGAATAGTCAGGAAGCGTTGAACAAAATAATCCACGGCCTCGGCGGTTGTCTTCAGACCGCGCGCCTTCACCATTGCGGCCAGATCCAATCGTGCCGCGTGGCGAGGAATGGGCTTGACTCTTTCCACTGCTTTTTGCCAACCGCGGTAGCTGGCGTAGCGAGTGTTGAAGTCCTCGTCGCGATCGGCCATCTTGTTGGACATGGCCATCATGTCGCCCCCGCCCAACTCCTTGCCCTCGGGAATGGTGGCCGTGGTGATGTCCAAGCCTTGCGAGATTTTTTCGTGCACGGCGCGGATCTCACTGCCGGCGGGATAGGCCGGGTAGCGATCCGCCGGAATGTAGCTAATGTCGGGAAACATGATGTCGCGGATATAGTTCGCGCGCTCCATCAACAGTCCGGGCGTTATCCAACTGCGGCCATAGGCCCAGCCTGCGACGGTCGGCGGGCGCAGCAGGTTCTGCCCCAGCGCGGTGGTGACATCGTTGAAGTCCGGAACACCGGGCACGTCCTTCAGGCCGAGTTTGCGATAGGTGGAGACCGCCAGTTCCACCGGGCTCTTGATACGCGTGCCCATGGCGGAGACGCTGTAGAAGTCCTTCGATAGAAAGATGGTTTCCAACAGCGGCGCGATGTCGTAACGGTTATCGCGCAACACCGCACCCAGTTTCCTTCGCATCTCCGGCGTGATCTCGTCGCGTGCAAAGAAGCGGTAGATCTTGCCGGCCAGAAACTCGGCGGTGACCGGCTGTTGCAAGATGATGTCAATGGCCTGCACGCCGTCGAAGCGGCCGCGATAGCCCAGCAAGGTTTTCTCGCCGTCGTCGTGCTGGGCGCCATTGACCACGAACTTGGTAGCGATGTAGTTCCAACCGGTGAAGGCGCGGGCCGCTTCGCGAATATC
>JBKKAO010000008.1:0-2761 GCA_046714645.1 Burkholderiales bacterium
CATCCATGCGATGACGCAGCCAGTTGAATTCTTCAACAGGCTGCTAAAGCCCTGACTCCTGGTTGATCCAGTCTAGCTGCCAGGGCCGGGAATCGCCTAGCGACAGCGAACCTGCGGTGCGCCGCTCGCCTCCCTGAGTGTTGGCAACTCCGTTACAATCGGTTCCCCGCTCTGTTTCGCGCCTTTCATCTGACCAACTTGCCTTCGCCGCAATGCCTCGCCGTATTCTCGTTACTTCCGCGCTGCCGTATGCCAATGGGCCGATCCATATTGGCCTTTTGGTGGAATACATCCAGACGGATATCTGGGTGCGGTTTCAGAAGATGCAGGGCCATGAGGTGCACTTCGTATGCGCTGACGATACGCACGGCACGCCCATCATGTTGCGGGCGGATAAGGAAGGCATCACGCCCGAAGCGCTGGTCTCCCGCGTGTACAAAGAGCACACGCGGGATTTCGCCGGCTTCTATGTGGCCTTCGACAACTACTACACCACCAACTCGCCGGAGAATCGCGCTTTCTGCGAGGACATCTACCTCCAACTGCAAGCCAAGGATCTCATCGCCAAACGCTCCGTCGAGCAGTTCTACGATCCGGTGAAGGAGATGTTTCTTCCCGATCGCTTCATCAAGGGCGAGTGCCCCAAGTGTGGTGCTAAGGACCAGTACGGCGATTCCTGTGAGGTGTGCGGCGCCACTTATGCGCCCACGGATCTGAAGAATCCCTATTCGGCGGTGTCCGGCGCCGCACCGGTGCACAAGGCTTCCGAACATCACTTCTTCCGCTTATCGGATGAGGGCTGCGTCAAGTTCTTGCGCCAGTGGACGCGGGAAGAGGGCCGTTTGCAGCCGGAAGCCTCCAACAAGATGCAGGAGTGGCTGGGCGCGGAAGGTGAAGACAAGATGTCCGACTGGGATATTTCGCGCGATCCGCCCTATTTCGGATTTCCTATTCCGGGAACACAGGGAAAGAAGTTCTTCTATGTGTGGCTGGACGCGCCCGTGGGCTACTTCGGCAGCTTCCGTAATTACGCGCAGAAGAAAGGCGGCATCGACATCGATGCTTTCCTGCGCCCCGGCGGCGATACGGAGATGGTGCACTTTATCGGTAAGGACATCCTCTATTTCCACGCGCTGTTCTGGCCTGCCATGTTGAACTTCGCCGGCTATCGCACCCCTACCAGCGTGTTCGCCCACGGCTTTCTCACCGTGGACGGCGAGAAGATGTCCAAGAGCCGCGGCACCTTCATCACCGCGGAGAGCTATCTCAAGGTGGGGCTCAATCCCGAGTGGCTGCGCTATTACTACGCCGCCAAGCTGGGACCCACCATGGAGGACATCGACCTTAACTTGGAGGATTTTGTCGCGCGAGTGAATAGCGATCTGGTGGGGAAGTACATCAATATCGCGAGCCGAACGGCGCCGTTTATAACGAAGCGCTTCGAAGGGGAGTTAAGCCAAAAGTTGCCCCCAGAGTGGGATGCGGAGTTGCGGCAAGAATTCATGTCGCAAGACGCTTGGAGGCGGATCGGCCTGTATTACCACGACCGAGAGTTCGGAAAGGCTGTGCGGGAAATCATGCGACTCACCGATTTAGCGAACCAATACGTTGATAGGAAAAAGCCCTGGGAGTTGGCTAAGTTAACCGGTTCGAAAGATGAACTTCATGCAGTATGCACGCTTAGTATCAATCTCTTCTGGCTACTGAGTGTTTATTTGAGACCCATTCTTCCAGGTGTCGCGGAGAAGGTTAGGGAATTCCTAAACCTGTCGGAACAGCAGATGAATTGGGACCAGTATGCCGTCTTGTTTGATGGGCACCGCATCAAGCCCTACGAGCATCTGATGACCCGAGTCGATGCGAAGCAAATCGCCGCTCTGGTGGAAGCCAACAGAGAATCGCTTCAACCCACTCCCCCAACACAATCTCAGCAACGCCATGCACAGCATCAGGAGAAAGTCGTGACCCAATCCGTAACGCCCTCACCCCTAGACCCTCTCCCGGCGGGAGAGGGTAGAATATCCATCGACAACTTCAACAGAATCGACCTTCGTGTGGCACGCGTCGTCAATGCAGAGCACGTCGAAGGGGCCGAGAAGCTGATCAAGCTTCAGCTCGATATCGGAACCGAACAGCGTCAAGTGTTCGCGGGGATCAAGTCGGCCTACGACCCGGAGCAACTCAAGGGCCGCCTGGTGGTGATGGTGGCCAATCTGGCCCCGCGAAAGATGCGCTTTGGCGAATCTCAAGGAATGGTGCTGGCCGCCAGTGGCGAGGGGCCAGGAATCTTCCTGCTCGATCCTGACGAAGGCGCCCAGCCCGGAATGAGGGTGAAATAACCGGTACACCTTTCGATGCTGACCAAGCACTTGGTCATCCGCGGCCGCGTACAAGGTGTAGGATTTCGCGAAGCCATGGGATCTGAGGCAAAATCCCTCGGTGTAACAGGATGGGTGCGAAACCGCCTAGAGGGTTCGGTCGAGGCCGTGGTCCAAGGCAGTGATGCTCAGGTTGAAAGCATCATCCAATGGGCACGGCGCGGACCATCTTCCGCGCGCGTAACCCAGATCGAGATTGACGATAGCAATGATTATGGGCCTTTCGCTGAGTTCGAGCGTTACCCGACGAGTTGAGGAGAATGCAATGCGCTGGCCGTTTTTGAGTGTGCTAGGAGTTGTAGCGATTGCCACCGCCACGGTGGCGGCGACGGATATCGACAACGGTTATACCGTCGCCGCGGTGGATAAGGAAGCCTACACCC
>JBKKAO010000009.1:0-3120 GCA_046714645.1 Burkholderiales bacterium
TTGCCGGCGGCCATGACCACCACGTCGAGCAGCATCTCAGCGATCAAATCGTTACTCGGGGAAAAAATGGAGCTTGAGACGCCGAGAGGACCTGGAAGCCTCGCCCAGCCGTCATAGCGATTACCTGGCGAATCCGTCTAGCGCCAGAAGAAAGAAGCGATTGTATGCAGCGCCGGCGAGTTTTTTCGAGCAGGGACAGCGCCCGTCCAGCGCAGCCCCGACGAGCACGCCGAATCAGCCCTCAGCTGCGAACGCCTGGGCGCAGCAGCGTCAGCACCACGTCCTTCACGACAGCGGCGCCGCTGAATCGAGTGGCGAGCGTGACGCTCCGATTGATGCGCCAGAAACGGTGAAGCGCAATCCAGCGCTGCCGGCGTGTGGCTCGCTCGTCGTGAACGCCCGCGCGGGCCCGCCACAACCCGGACTGCTCCTGCAGATACTGGCTCAGCCGGCGGATGCCGAGCGGCTTGTCGGGAAACATGTGGTCCATGAAGGCGACCTCGGCCGCCCACAGGTCCGCGTAGCGCGCGTAGTTGAATTCCGTGAACTGGATCAGATTAGCCTTGCGCGCCAATCTCAGCATCCATCCCCCGGCTTGCGCTTGGCTGGCAGTGACATTGGACTGATGGACTCGATAGCGCGCCAATGTCTTGAAGATCACCTCAATCTTGCGGTCGATGCACCACGCATAGATCAGCAGGTCATGCCCTAGCGGCGAACCGAACTTCTCCCTGTACTCGAAATAGTGATCCCAGTCCCAGTGCTTGAGGATTTCGTCGATGACTGTCTTTCGGACCGCCATGACGAATCCTTTTGCGCCATGGTTGAAGGGAGGGCTGTCCGGATCGGCCATCAGCTGCTCGCGAGTGGGGACCTTGACTCCCGTGGATCGGCCGAACTCGTCGATGACCACTCCTTCGTGCAGGTACAGGTCGGCCTGTTTGAGCTTGATCGAGGCCTCGATCTCCTCGAGCTTGGTCTCCTCCCAGATGTCATCCTGATCGCAGAACACCACACAGTCGCCGGCACATTCGCTTGCCGCCTTCAGATAATTGCCGGTGAAATGCAGATTTCTTTCATTCCTGCTTAACCGCACCGGAAAGCCGCAGTGCCTTGCGAATTCCTCGAGCATCGCCAAGGTGCTGTCCGTCGAGCCATCGTCACGGACCACGAGTTCGAAGGGCTGTCGAGTCTGACGGCCGATACTCTCGAGCTGCTCGCGCAGATACTTTTCACCGTTGAAAGTACACATGGCGATTGAAAGACGCGCACGATCGCCATCGGGATGGAACGGCGTCATCAGTTTGACCCAATCAGGTTGCCGCGTCCGCACCAGCGGCCAGTCAACGCCCGCGGCGACGCGAAGTAAGTGTCAGTCATGCCGGAAACGGCCACCAAAGCAGGCATGCAGTGGCCACTAGCAGCATCAGGCCGCCGACGACGACTTGCCGGAGCCATTCATGCCCCGCGTCGCCGCTCAACCGCAGCAGCAGCACGTAGTCCAGTGCACAACGCATCGAATAAGCAACAGCCCCCCCGATCATGCCGAACGCCGCCGTGCCGGCGAACAGGATCGCCAGATAGACAGGCAGTTCGATCACATGGCATATGGCGACCACCCTGGGCCGGCCCTGCGCCTGCAAGTGCATGAAGGGCAGCCTGGCCATCATGTTGGCCCAGAAACCCAGGGCCACGATGATGGCGACCGGGGTGGCCGTCCTGGCCACCTCCTCACCCACCCAGATTCGGAGAAACGGTCCGGACAGCACAATGATCAAGACCGTCATGCCCGCGATCAGCAGCGAATATTTTCCGAAGAACGATTGACTGACCCGCTTTCTTTCCTCATGCGTTGCAGCCGCGTAGACCGGGAAATAGGACGCGACGATCGCGCCCGGCACAACGCTTGTGCGCTCGCTCAGTTGGAGGCCCAGGCTATAGGAGGCAACCGGTGCCGGGCCTTGAACGATTCCCAGCACGAAGCGGTCCAGCGCCGACATCAGCGGAGACACCAGTGAGGAAACGGTTACCCAAACGCCGAAACTGGTCAGCGCGCGCATCTCGGTCTGGTCCAGACTTGGCCACAGGCGCGCGCCCAACGCCCTGCATGTCATCGCATAGAAGAGCGGCAGTGGGAGCAGTCGCGCAACTATCGCGCTGGCAAGCAGGTACAACAGACCGTTGCTCCACCACAGCGCCACCAACAGTGGCGCGACCTGCAGCAGCACGCCCGAGCACGCCGTAACGACGTTCAAGGCCGTGTGATCGACGCGTGTCCTGAGGATTCCGGTCAGCAGCGACGACAGGTTCACAGCCACGATTCCGAGCGCAAGGATGGCCAAGATGGCGACCATCGACGCGCCATCGGTCTGAACCGTCTGACCCGAAGTGAAATAGACGTAGGCAACCGGGATCAAGATGGCTCCGCCCAGAGCGCCCATCATCAGGGACAAAGCCAGTGCCGTCGATGCGGTTCTCACGCGCAGCCGGGGATCGCGGCCGGGCGCCGAAATTCTCTGGGATGCGGCCAGTCCGATGCCTCCCTCGAAGAAGCCGAAGTACCCCAGAAACAGCCACAAGAGCGCAAGAACGCCGAAGCGCTCGAGTCCGATCTCGCGCAGATACAACGGCGTCACGATCAGGGTGGTGAGCGTCGGCAGGACGGTGGCTATGACAGCGGACGTGCTGTTTTTCTTGAGTGACATGAGCAGTCCAATCTCACCTTGCCCTGTGGATACGCAGAAACCGAACAGGGAGCATTTTCAGGGTTTCGACTTTGGGCCCAGAAGGCGTGGTGCCGCGTCAGGCGGAGTTTCACGTGCGTACGTGAGGATAGACAGCGCATTTGCCGTGGCACCGCAAACGAAGGCACTCCGCGGGCGCGACAAAGCGTTAAAAATAGTTACCAGGGTATCAATTTGATCATTCTCGACTCTATCCGAAATGCGGGCGCCGGCAGCGCAGGCCGTGTGCACTCCGTGACAAAACAGGTCAGATCAGCGGCACCGGCCGCAGCGGCCGCTCGAAGTAGTCGCCCAAGGATTGCAGCGCCCGGGGGTCGAGGATGCGCAACCGCCCGCCCTCGATCTGGTGCAGCTTCAGCCGCTGCAGCCGTCGCAG
>JBKKAO010000010.1:0-2780 GCA_046714645.1 Burkholderiales bacterium
TTCTACAACGTGACGATTACGAGCCTTTCGATCGTCATGGCGCTGGTGATCGGAACGATCGTATTGCTCCAGGTCTTGATCGGCATCCTTGATGCCAAGGGACGCTTCTTCGACCTGATCGCCGCGGTCGACTTCGGGACGCTTGGCTTCGTGATCGTCGGCATTTTCCTCGTTGCTTGGGGTGTCTCGGCAGTCGTATGGAAATTCGGTCGCATAGAGGAGCGTTATGGACATCTCCATCCACCTCATGCTCATGAGTTGCAGACAGCACGCGCGCGAAGGCGGCGCGACTAGTTTGCGGAGCACAGCTACCCGATGTACGCCGATGTTCTGGCGACAGATTCGACGCAGTAGCCGATGGTGCGGCGGCTGGAGACATCCATGACCAGCATCACCCCATGGCTGCGTAGGAGGATCGATTCGCAGCGGAATAGGTCCAGGTTCCAGAGGCTGTCCTTGGTGTGTGCGATGAACGTTAGCCAGGAAGGGCCATCCGATCCGGAGTGACCTGGCCGATAATGCTTCTCGAGCACGCGGCGAACGATATCTTTGTCGATCTCGATGCCGAAGCCATGAGCGATGTGCTGGGCGATACGCACACAGCCAAACTTGGGATTGTGCTGCTTCGTCTCGACGATGGCTGCGATGAGTTCTGCGGAAGGACCTTTTGGGATCGGGTTTGCGGCTATGCGACGAGGAAGAAAAGAGTAGGCGGTAGTTGCGATCGACCAAGGCCTTATGGAAATTTGAACAGCGTTGCCGGCGATTGCTGATGAGCAGCTGATGCTTCAGAAGCAGGGACTCTGCGGCGACAGCGCGGACGCCACCGGGGCGGACCAGCTTCGCGAAGGCGACCAGCAGCTGGATGGCCAGGAATCCGCGTGCCCGCCGGCGGGGACCACGAGCGCGACCGGATGAGCCTGCCGATGCGGGCCAAGGCTTCCTATTGCTCAGCGGTGCTCTTGGCTGCGCGCTTAGTTACCTGCTCAAGGGCGGCTTTCGCGACCATGCCAAACGCGCAGAATGACGATCGTATCCTTGAGCAATACGTAGCGCGCAACGTAATCGCCGGTCACCCAATCTCGGATCTCTTCTGGCGCCCACTGATCGGGCGCTTGTCGGACTCGCCGGCCGAGTTGCGGATGCTGTCTAAGCCGGGAAATGCCTACCCGCAGTGACTTCGCGATGCGCTTGGCAGCCTGCGGGTCCTTCTCGGCGATGAAGTCATGCAGTCGATGCAGGTCGTGAACTGCCTGCGGCGAAAAGACCAGCTTCACCGCGGCGGAGGCAGTTCGTCGTCAGAACCCCAGCGCGACAGCCACGCATCCACTTGATCGCCATCGATCAGTTGACCAGCCTTCACGGCATCCAGCGCCTCAAGCGTCTCTTGCCAGCGGCGCCTGTCTTCATCTGCGCGTGCGATGAAGTCCTTGACGGCCTCACTGATCAACCAGGATTTGCTGCGATGGAGCTTGTCTGCGAGCTGCTCCAGTTGTTCCGCGAGCTCGTCTGGCAAGCGCACGCTGGTGATGGGCATAGGGAGTCACTACGTTGTATTACAAAGTATGTTACACCCTCTTTGACCTCGGCGTCTACCCAGACCGTCGAGAGGCTGCGCGACGTTTGCGCGACTCTGTTGAGCGCCCTTGGACACGGGGGGTCGTGGGTTCAAATCCTGCCGGGTGCGCCAAAAATCAAACGAAAACCAGGTCCTCCTCCCTGCTGTGGGACCCTTGTGGAACCCGTTATCCAGCAGTTCAGCCGGAAACGGTCGTTCTGTCCTTTCTGATGTCGCGTGAAGCGGAGATCGAGAAGAGCGCAATTGAAAGCTTCTGCTGCTACGTCCATTTCTTCGCGTCGCCCGAAGCTGGAGAAAAATGGATCGGCCAGCGACCCGAAACCTTTCTTCTTTCGCTGAGCGTCCAATTGGACAGGAAAAGGCCAGAAGGTGAGCATACAGAACATCAGAGGCGCACTGGAGGAACACCAAATCGGCATCTACTTTGGCGCGGTCGTGGCGGCGACGGTTGTCGCGTTGCTCGCACCCGACACGACTGCTCTTGACGCCGGTATTAATCCTGCGCTAGCACTGATGCTGTTCGTGACCTTCCTACAGGTTCCACTTGCAGACCTCAGGCAGGCATTCGGGCGTAGCCGCTTCCTCGCGGCTCTGCTTGTTGCAAATTTCATCGTGGTTCCGCTTTTGGTGGCGGCCCTCGTGGAGTTCCTTCCCGCCGACCCAATAGTGCGACTCGGCGTGCTTCTGGTATTGCTCACGCCGTGCATCGACTACGTCGTGACCTTCTCTCATATTGGTCGAGCCGACGCCCGTTTATTGCTGGCGGCTACCCCAGCTCTGCTTATCGTGCAGATGCTGCTGCTACCAGTCTATCTTGGCTTGTTGCTAGGAGAAGACGCTGCCCGTCTGGTCCAGGTTGGCCCATTCGTTCATGCGTTCGTGTGGCTGATTGCCGTTCCCCTAGTGCTCGCCGCCCTTGTGCAGCTTTGGGCGCGGCGGAGCGAGACTGGGAAGCAAGTGGCCAAGGCACTCGGGGTGCTGCCGGTGCCGGCTACGGCTCTTGTACTGTTCGTGGTCATCGCGGCCGTGGTGCCGCAGCTTGGGCCGGCAACGGATGCGGCTTTGGGGGTGGTCCCGATCTATATCGTCTTCGCGATTGTCGCGCCTCTGATCGGATGGATTGTTGCGCGGCTGTTCCGTCTTGATGCGCCGGCGGGTCGGTCGATTGCGTTCAGCGCTAGCACGCGGAATTCGCTGGTGG
>JBKKAO010000011.1:0-6613 GCA_046714645.1 Burkholderiales bacterium
TACGCGCTTCCGCTGCGTTCGAGCGAGCCGCGCCGTGGAAGGACCGGTGGCCAAGGATGGGGGCTTAAAGGGGCATTTAGAGCCTCGAATCAGGCCTTCCAAGCCCGCTGTGCGCGTGCCATTCCTAAATTGTTGGTGACTAACTCGGGACCTGCTAGACGAAGTCCCAGGGATCGACGACCGGCACACCCAGATCGCCAAAATGCCGTACGTTTCTTGTCGCCAGAGTGCCTCGACGCGCGATGGCGATGCCAGCGATAAGCGTATCGCGAACATCGACCGGCCGGCCAGCCTTGCGCCGCTCAGCCGCAAGCGTTGCCGCCTCCACGGCGGCAACGCTGTCAAACTCCAATATGCGATTCTCTAGATCCACTTCCAACGTCTGCGCCAGCGCTACCTCCAGACTTTGGCGTTTCTTGCCCTTGGGTAGCGACATGAGCCCAAGGTGCGCTTCGAACAGCGTCACGCTTGTAATCCACATGGAGTCCGAGGGGTGTTTGTCCATCCAGGCGACGACGGAAGCTTCTGGCCGAACCCGCATCAATGCCGACAAGACATTGGTATCGAGGATGATCATTAAATCCCTTATTAAATCCCTTATGGCTCAGCTATTGGTGGATTTGGCGAAGGCTTTCGCACCTTGGCGTGCTGCTTTAAGGGATATACAAGGGGAAGCTCCCCTTGTTCGTAACATGCTTGTTGGCGGCACAACATTCATCGTTATGGTTCCGGCTCCGCCTGCTTAGGGAATTTCGCCGGTTGCGGGGGCTGGCCGCGCAATTCCGGCAAGTCCTCTGACAGCCCGGCCTTTGAGAATCGAGCAGCGATGCGGCTTCCAAGACCTGACGCAGGCCGTTTGGTTTCCCTGGCAGCGGCACTAAGAATATGGCGAACCTCCTCCTCCATACTGCGCCCATGACGTTCCGCCCTGCGTTTTAGCCGTGCCTTGACGTCCTCATCGAGGTTTCTTACCACTATCTGCGCCACCGCGATCCTCCCATTTCCATCTGTAGGATATCATGATATCAGACCCATTCGGTCCCTCTCGAGACCCCCTCTCCCTCACAGCAAAAGCCTCTTCGATTCTCAGCCTCATAGGCAGCGTAGCGTTGGAGTAAGCATCCCTGCGCGCTACTGGCATGCGCGTGGTAAATTCGACTGCTAGTCACCGCCTTGTACGCGTACAGCGCAAGGACGACGACTGAAATCAGGTCGATCGAATTGAAAATTCGCCGGGGGTAGCCCGGCGGCTACTTACCTTCCTTGCGCGGCCAAGCAAGGTAAGCCAAAGAAGGCCGCCCCAACTGAACCGCCCCTACCGGGGTTCCCTGCGTTACTCGAAGCGACGGGCGGCTGCGGAACTTGTCCGCGTGAGCCGAGGGCCTGAGAGGCGGGCTGAGGGATGTCGATTCATGGGTTCGGAACGAATGTATTTATCTCGCGTGCGAGCTCCAGCGCCTCCTCTTCCGATTTCGGGTCAAACGTGGCTACAGATGTCCTCAATCTCTCGACATCGAAGGCACGTAGATTCAATGCGAACTCGTCAAAGTCGAGGCCATAGAAATGCAGATCGGTATCGTATAGCTGCATCAGAAGCTGTATCCTTTCTTGGAGCCCGTGGTCTTTGAGCAGATTTCTTCTGAGCGTCTCAATGTTGAAGTCCTTGGGCATGTGTCGTACTAGGCCATTCCCGAAATCTCGCATGTAGCTGCCGAGCGACGTGTCGTACACATACTCGGAATAATCCACCCCGTCTGGGATATCGAATACGTCATCGCCGACCTCCTTGTTTATCCTTTTCGCCGTCTGGAAGGCATTGGCCCATGCGCGGCGTTCGTTCTGCATGGTGGTCGTGAACTCGAATGTGATGGCATTGAGGCGTATCTCATCGGAAGCTCCTATCCGCGTGGCCTTCCGGGTGAAATACGCATTGCGTGTGTCCTTGAGAAGCTTGCCCTCGAGCGGTCCAGCACTTGCGTGACCCATCTCATGCAGGAGAGAGAGCAGTATCATGCGGCCGTTCGCCCGCGTCTTCTCTGCAGGCAGCTTTGGAACCCATACATCTGCGTGCGTCGTGCCGCCTTCTGGGATATTGCGCGCCCATTTCTCGCCCCAGAGCAGTCTATCTCCCGGCGAGAGGGCCGAGCTGATATCGAAGGCAGCGCCGGTGTTCACGTTGCGTATGAGGATCTCCGGACCGATTAGCTCGCGGCTGCGCATGTCGTGGTCTACGAAGCGGGAGCGTACCTCGAGGACCGAATGATGCCCGATGGGATAGCTTTCGACTGGCGCGAGCTGAAGTGATTCCACGGCTATCGGTTTCAGTTGCTTGCCTTCATGCAAGGCTAATGTGCGGAGCACGTTACGCCGGAACTAAAAGGAAGTAGCCGCCGGGCTACCCCCGGCGACTTTTCGGTCAATAGGTCCCAGAAGGCTTACCTCCGTCACTACCCTCCTGCCGCATCTCCGCCACCGCATTCTTCGCTGCCGACGCAAGAAAAGCGTTGTCCGCCATGAGCGTGACGAACTGAAAACCCTGGGCAATCATTTCCTTGGCCATGGCGGTTGAGCCGCAATGGATTCCCGAGTAGATGCCGTGTCTCTTCGCGCTCGCGACGATGGTCTTGATGGCGTCCAGCACGACCTTGTCGGTGGGCACGCCGGCGGGTGGGTATCCCAACGAAATGGCCAGGTCGTTCGGTCCAATGTAGAGGGAATCCAGCCCAGGAACGCCGAGGATCTCATCCAAATTTTCCATCGCCTGCTTGGTCTCGATCATGGCCATGGTAATGAGCGTCTCGTTAGCGTGTTTGAAATAATCCGCACCGCTGTACCAAGTGGCCCGCACCGGGCCGAAACTGCGATATCCGCGCGGCGGATAGCGGCAGGCACCGACAAAAGCCTCGCACTCGGCGCGCGTATTGATCATAGGGCAGATGATGCCGTAGGCGCCCGCATCCAGCATCTTCATGATGATGCCCGGCTCGCACCAGGGCACACGGGCCATGGGCGTAGTGTTGGTGGTGGCGATTGCCTGAAGCATGGTGATGCCCACCTGGTAGTCCACATGCCCGTGTTGCAGATCGACGGTTAACGCATCCCATCCCGCCTGAGCCATGTTCTCCGCCGCGATGGAACTGGGAATACCCAACCATCCGTTTATCACGGCGCCGCCTTTTTTCCAGATCGATTTGATTGTGTTTTCTCTCACGGTTACCATCCACTGTGTTGGTCAGGGGTAATATCATAAGCTAATCGGCGTCATTGCTCGACACACCCAGGGGGAGCGTGAAATGGGTTCCAACAAGTTCAGCCGCCGCCGTTTTCTCGGCGCCTCAGCCGCCGCATCGGTTGCCCCCTATGTCCGCACCTCTCGCGCGGCGGGCAAACTGGCGGTCGGCTTCTGGGACCATTGGGTGCCTGGCGCGAACGACGCGCTCACCAAGCTATGCAACGAGTGGGCGGCAAAAGAGAAAGTCGATCTAAAGGTCGATTTCATCACCTCCCAGGGCAACAAGCTGCTGCTGACCATCACCTCCGAGGCCCAGGCTAAATCGGGGCACGACATCCTTGCCTTCGGTACCTGGTATGTCACCGCGCAGGCGAAAAACCTGGAGCCGGTCGACGACATCGTGCGATCACTCATCGGGCAATATGGCGCCCCGGCGGCCGCGGTGGATTACCTGGGCAAACAAGATGGCCGGTGGGTGGCCGTGCCCGCAACGGCAGGCAGCCAGATGAAAGGACCTTGCGGGCGCATCGATCTGTTCAAACAGCACGCCGGCATCGATCTCACCAAAATGTATCCAGCGGGCGCGCCGCCGGAAAAGGCATTGACCGATGCATGGACCTGGGACGCCTTTCTCGTGGCGGCGCAGAGGTGCCACAAGGCGGGGTTCCCCTTCGGTATCGGTTTGGGACAGACGGCGGATTCGGTGGATTCCGCGGGCGCTCTGTTCTCCGCGTACGGATCTCACCTAGTGGATGCCAAGGGCAACATCACCGTCAATTCCGATGCGACGCGGCAAGTGTTGGAATACGCGAAAAGGCTCGTACAGTTTCTTCCGCCCGATGTTTTTGCCTGGGACGATGCCTCCAATAACAAATGGTTGATCTCGGGCAAGGGTGCGCTGATCATGAATCCGCCCAGCGCCTGGGCGGTGGCCAAGCGCGATAATCCAAAGCTCGCCGAGCAGTTATGGACCTTCCCCGCGCCCAAGGGACCTAAGGGCCGCTATCAACCCGGCCTGCCGTTCTACTGGGGTATCTGGAAATTTTCCAAAAATAAATCCGCTGCGCGCAGCCTGCTCACTTATCTGTCTGAACGCTCATCCGTGGAGCAGATGGTCCTGGCCAGCGGCGGATACGACATGCCGGCGTTTTCCGGTCTGCGCAACTTCAAGATCTGGGACGAGGTCGGCCCTCCTAAGGGCACTCTGTCCCACTATCCTCCCAAAGGTGATGAGGTCGTGTCGATCCCTGGCGCACCGGCGCCGGCTGCCATCGCCAGTCAAATGTTCGCCCAGGCCACCATGCCCAAGATGATCGCCAAATTCACCCAGGGCGGGGAGTCCATGGAGAAGGTCTTGGGGTGGGCCGCCTCCGAGATCGAAGGGTTCATGCGCATTTAGCCCCGCATTTCTCTCAAGGCCGCCATGAGAAAGTTTGCGCGACGAAAGTCCACCATCGCTTTTCTGATGGCCTTACCTCTCATCGCCATCATCGGCTCGCTGGTGATCTACCCCGCCTTCTACTCCGTCTACCTGGCGACGTTGAACAAGTCCATGGAGCGTTTCGTTGGGCTAGACAACTTCACCTTCCTGTTCAAACGCGAGACCTTCTGGATGGTGGTCAAGCAATCCGTCATCTTCGCGCTGAGCGCGGTGTTCTTCAAAGCCCTCATCGGTTTCTTCGTCGCGCACTGCGTGCACAACATTCCGTCCAAGGGCCAACGCAAGTGGCGCGGCATGTTGCTGGTTCCCTGGGTCATCCCGCCCGCCATGAGCACGCTCGCCTGGCTGTGGTTGTTCGATCCTTCCTACAGCGCATTCAACTGGATCTTCGAGCGCTTTGGCGGTCACTCTGTTCCCTGGCTCGGCGATCCCTACTGGGCGCGCTTCGCGGTTATTCTGGTGAATGTTTGGGTCGGCGCGCCCTTCTTCATGATTATGTATCTCGCCGCGCTTAAATCCGTCCCCGAACAGCTCTACGAAGCAGCCGCTATCGACGGCGCCAATTGGTGGCAAAAACTTTGGTTCATCACTTTACCCATGATGCGCAACATCATCTCCATCACCGTGCTGTTTTCGCTGATTGTCACTTTCGCCAATTTCGACATCGTGCGCGTTCTGACCGCTGGCGGGCCGGTGGATCAAACTCATGTATTCGCCACCTGGGCCTTTAGAGTCGGCATCGAGAGCAACGATATTCCGCTGGGTGCGTGCGTGTCGCTGTTCATGTTGCCCATCCTCGGTATAGCCGCCGTGTTCATCTTGCGCGACGTGACCCGTCGCGTGAGCGAGACCTGAGCATGGCGCCGGCGGCTTCCGCTACTGCTGCGTCCGCGGGCGTTGAGCGGCGCGGCAGCATGCAGCGCCACCGCCGCCGCGCGCTGTTCTGGTCCTACGTCTTTCTGATTCTCTTCGTGATTTTCTTCCTCACCCCGCCACTCTACATGGTGATCACGTCGCTCAAGACCAGCGCGGAGATCTCCACGGGCACCAATCCCTGGTGGGTGTTCGATCCCACCTTGCAAAACTATGCCGAACTGCTGACCTCGCCCACCTATCTCACTTTCTTCCGCAATTCAGCGATCGTATCCGTGCTGGTGGTCGCCATCACCATGATCGTCAGCGTGCTCGCCGCATTTTCATTGTCCCGCATGAAGTTTTGGGGATCGGCGACCTTGGCCACGGGCATATTTCTCACCTATCTGATCCCGGAGACCTTGCTCTTCATTCCGCTGTTCAAGATCTTCATCTTCCTGCAGGAATTCACCGGTATCGAGTTCATCAATCACTGGTGGGTGCTGCTCATCATTTATCCGACACTCACGGTGCCGTTTTGCACCTGGATCATGATCGGCTACTTCAGCAGCATCCCCAAGGAGCTCGATGAAGCCGCCTTGATCGACGGCGCGAGCTACTTCCAGATGCTGACCAAGATCTTCATCCCCGTGGCCCTGCCCGGCATCATCGCCGCGACCATCTTCGCGTTCACCGTTTCTTGGGCACAGTTTCTCTACCCGCTTGCTTTCACGACCTCGACAGATCAACTGGTTCTGCCCGTGGGCATTATCACCACCTTGATCAAGGGCGATGTCTTCAATTGGGGACAAATCATGACCGGCGCGCTGCTGGGAGCGGCACCACCGTTGATCATTTACGCGTTCCTCATGGACTATTACATCGCCGGCCTCACGGCAGGTGCTACCAAGGGATAGATGCTCATGGCTCGGGTAGCGCTACGTAAACTCACCAAGAAGTACGACGAAGTTCTCGCGGTGCGAGGCATCGATCTCGATATTGCCGATAAGGAGTTCGTCGTCCTAGTCGGTCCCTCGGGCTGCGGCAAGAGCACCACACTGCGCATGATCGCTGGACTCGAAGACATC
>JBKKAO010000012.1:0-4844 GCA_046714645.1 Burkholderiales bacterium
GAGCAGTGATGCGCCATGGCGCGCTCGAAGGCCGGTTCAAAATCCTCCGTCTTGGTCACGACCGACTGACTTCCTAGAACGCTACGCCCAATAAATTATATCCCTCGGTCAGCCAGCGGCATGACCAAGATGACGGCGAGGGCTATACGGTGGGCGGATTGTTCTACTTGAATTACCCCGAAGGTAGCGGACTCATGTCGGGGGCCGTGTTCGGCCGCATGCTGGAGGCTGTGCTCGTGTGCAAGCGGTGGGCTAAGTGTTTCGCTCTACGATGTTCGTCGCAATCCCATCGATGCTGCGCTGATTCTTCTCTTCCCAATACTCCTCTAATCCCGTCTCCCCTTTCTTGACCGCCCACTTGACAAGCTGATCGCGCTCTCCTTTGTATTTGAGGACGGGTACGGCCATACCGCATGAGGTTTGCACCAGATCGATCGTGAGAACAAAAATCTGCCGGCTTCCTGGAATGGGTTCAAACATCGGGAACAAGGACTGCCATTCGGCATCCTTACGATGGATCACGCGCGCTTGGCCGTAGACGCGCAAGATGACAGGATCGCCCTCAAAGGCGCAAAACATCAGGGTCATTCTAGGATGCGTTTGTACATGAGCCGAGGTCTCGTTGCCGCTGCCCGTCACGCTTAGCCATGTGATGCGGTTCTTGTCGAGAACGCGCAAGGAGTCCATGCCCTTCGGGGAAACATTGACGCGGCTGGCATCCGTCGCTGTCCCCACGAAAAAAACTTTTTGCTCTGCGATAAACCGCTGGTGTCGCTCCGCCAGCTCCTTATATTGCTGCCCCATGGCACCCTCCTATCCGGGCGAAGCCTAGATAAATTATTTCTGGCATTGACTACGGTTGCCTGCCTGCTCGCCTTCGTACATCTGTTTGCTGCTACAAGCACTCAGTAGAGCCAGCAGTGATATGCATGATACGACGCACTTTGCTTTCATCGCTTTCACTCCTTCTTCAGCGCCTGCTCTCTCAACACCGAGAGCTTGGCCCGTGTGGTAATCGCATCCGGATCGATGCGAAGTTCCAGCAACGCGGAGCAGTGATGCGCCATGGCGCGCTCGAAGGCCGGTTCGAAATCTTCTGTCTTGCTCACGATCTCCCCATACAAGCCATAGGCCCGGGCCAATAGGGCGAAATCGGGATTACTCAGATCGGTGCCGTGCACTCTCGCCGGATACTCGCGCTCTTGGTGCATGCGGATGGTGCCGTACATGCCGTTGTTCACCACGATGAAGATCACTTTCAGCCCATACTGTGCGGCGGTGGCGAGTTCTTGGCCGTTCATCAGGAAACAGCCGTCGCCGGAGAAACTCACCACGCTACGGTTGGGATGCACCACGCCTGCCGCGACCCCGGCGGGGACGCCGTAACCCATGGCACCACTGGTGGGGCCAAGATAAGTGCGAAGCCCGGAGTATTGATAGAAACGCTGCACCCAGCCCGAGTAATTGCCGGCACCGTTGGTGAGAATGGCATCGGCGGGAAGCCGCTTACGCAGCGTGGCCATCACTTCGCTCAAATTGAGATTACCGGGCATGGCGGTGGGTTCGATGTTCTTCAAGTACTCCGCGCGAGCCTCTTGCCGCCACGCCATCCATTTGGGAGACGAAATACCCGGCAATTGCCGCAGCGCCGCAGCAAACTCCGGCATACCGGAGTTGATCATCAAGTCGGCTTGGTAGACGCGCCCAAGCTCTTCGGCCCCAGGATGCACGTGCACGAACCGCGTGGCGGGTTTGGGCACGGTGAAAAGCGTATAGCCCGCGGTCGTCATCTCGCCCAAGCGCGCACCGATAGTGACGATCAAGTCCGCTTGCGCCACACGCTTTTTCAATTCCGGACTGATGACAATGCCCACCTCGCCCACGTAGTGGTCGTGGCGGTTGTCGAATAGATCGATGCGGCGGAAGCTGCACGTCATGGGCAATCCGAAGTTCTCCGCGAACACCTGAATATCCGCACAGGCCTGTGAAGACCAATCGCCGCCGCCCAGAATCACCAGAGGCCGCTCCGCGGTTGCAAGCATGTCGCGCAGTGTCTTCAAGTCCTGGGCGCCGGGATGAGCGGCGGTGCGCTGATACGGCCGAACGATCACCGCCGGTGCCGGGGCGACAAGCATATCTTCGGGGAGTGCTAGCACGACGGGCCCCGGTCTTCCGGAAACGGCGAGATGAAAGGCGTGGCTCACCATCTCCGTCACGCGATCGGCGCGGTCGATTTGTGCCACCCACTTGGCCATCTGGCCGAACATGCGGCGGTAGTCCACTTCCTGGAAGGCTTCGCGCTCGGTGACATCGCTACCGATCTGCCCGATGAACAGAATCACCGGCGAGGAATCTTGATGCGCCGTGTGTAGACCGATGGCGGCATTGCTGGCACCCGGCCCACGGGTCACGAAACAAATGCCCGGCTTGCCGGTGAGTTTTCCGTAGGCCTCCGCCATGAAAGCCGCGCCGCCTTCCTGCCGGCACACGATGAGTTTGATTTGCTCCTTCACATCGTAGAGCGCATCGAGCACGGCGAGATAGCTTTCACCCGGCACGCAAAAAGCCGTATCCACACCATGCACGCGCAGCGCATCCACCAACAACCGCGCACCGGTCTTGTGTTCCACAGAGGAATTCATCTCTTTCATCCCTTTCGATATTCGCGGGTTCATTATAGGTTTTCATGAGGACATGAAAACCTTTTGGCTATAATCCCCTGGCTTTTGGGAGTCCCCGTTCCCGGCGGGACACAGAACTACAACCTATAACTACACTACATATCTCAGAGAGGCCGCCCATGATTTGGCAGCAGGTCTACGACCCCCTCAACAATGCTGTCCTCTCGACGCTGCTAGCCGCGATTCCTATCGTGGTGTTGTTAGGCGGACTTGCGTTCTTTCATATCGCCGCGCACTGGGCCGCTGTGCTTGGGCTGATAAGCGCATTGGTAGTCGCCATCGTGGCCTACGGCATGCCCACCGAAATGGCTTTGGGATCGGCGCTCTATGGCGGCTTGTTTGGGCTGCTGCCCATCGGCTGGATTGTTCTCAACATCATCTTTCTCTACCAGCTCACCAAGGACAAGGGGCAGTTCAAGATTCTTCAGGACAGTATCGCCAACGTGTCCGAGGACCGGCGCATTCAACTGCTCTTGATCGCCTTCGCTTTTGGAGCCTTCTTCGAAGGTGCGGCCGGATTCGGCACCCCCGTGGCGGTGACCGGCGCGATCTTGATCGGCCTGGGTTTCTCTCCGCTGGCCGCTTCAGGGCTGTCCTTGATCGCCAATACGGCGCCCGTGGCGTGGGGCGCCTTGGGCACACCCATCATCACCTTGGCGGCCGTAACAGGACTCGACGTATTTGAGCTCTCCGCCATGGCGGGCCGGCAACTACCGTTCTTCTCCGTGTTGGTGCCCTTCTGGTTGGTCTGGGCATTCTCGGGATGGAAGGGCGTGAAAGGCGTTTGGCCCGCCATTCTCGTGACCGGAGTCAGCTTCGCCATCCCGCAATTTCTCATCTCCAACTTCCATGGGCCGTGGCTAGTGGACGTCGGCGCGGCCATCGTATCCATGATCTGCTTGGTGACCTTCCTCAAGTTCTGGAAGCCGAAGGAAATCTGGCGCACCACCGCACTGCCTGGACGAAAGGACGACAGTACACCGGCTGAAGCCGCACCGACGCAGTTCCAACGTCACGGCGGCAGCGCCATTGTGCGTGCATGGATTCCTTGGCTCATCCTCACGGTGTTCGTCTTCGCCTGGGGAACGCCTCAAGTGAAGAGCATTCTCAACGGCGAAACCAAACAGATGGTGGAGGTCGATGGCGTTAAGAAAGAGAAGGTAACTTACGCCGTCACGCGACTAGACTTTCCCTTGACCTGGCTGCACGAGAAAATAGAAAAAGTGCCACCCGTGGTCGCCAAGCCAGTCAAGGAGAAGGCGGTCTTTTCGCTGAACTGGCTCTCCGCCACGGGAAGTGGAATTTTTCTCTCGGCTATTCTTGCGGGACTCTTCATGGGCTACTCGTTAGGGGAGATGTTCCGCAAGTATTGGCAGACCATCGTCCTGGTGCGCTTCTCGTTGATAACCATCGCCGCGATGCTGGCCCTCGGATTCGTCACCCGCTACTCCGGTACGGACGCGACTCTTGGCTTGGCCTTCGCCTACACCGGTGTGCTCTATCCCTTCTTCGGAACCATGCTGGGATGGTTAGGCGTGGCACTGACGGGATCGGACACCGCCTCGAACGTTCTGTTTGGCGGCTTGCAACGCATCACCGCTGAACAGTTAGGTCTGAACCCCAACCTCATGGCAGCGGCCAACAGCACCGGCGGCGTAATGGGCAAGATGATCGACGCGCAAAGCATCGTGGTGGCCTCCACCGCAACTCGCTGGTACGGCCACGAAGGCGACATCCTGCGCTACGTGTTCTGGCACTCGCTCGTGCTGGCCGCCTTGGTCGGTGTGGTGGTGATGCTGCAGGCCTACGTCTATCCTTTCACGGAAATGGTGGTGCCGTTCACGGGGGCGGCGGCGACGCATTGAAAGTCATAGAGAGCCTTCGTTTCAAGTCGCACAAGGTGGCCAAGACGAGATCGAGTCTCATGCATGAAACTCCTTGGATGATCAGTCCGGGTCAAATCCTCACCGGCGCGCTCTTTAACGAGCCCATGCGGGTTGAGACCGTGCAGGCCAACGGCCCCGCGAACTGGGTGGTCGGTCTCGTGGGGACGCAGTCCGAGCGGTTCCGCAAGGTCACGCTGACAGCGGCCGATCTCGATCGCCTCACGGTTCTCGACGCGGAGCACTCTTTCGACGGCGACGGACGCCTGTTGCGGCTTGG
>JBKKAO010000013.1:0-7275 GCA_046714645.1 Burkholderiales bacterium
AGTCACGGCCGTCCGCTTCACCTGGCCTGGGTTCACGGGTCGTATAGGACACGGACAGCTTGATAGCTGGATCGCGCGCGAGCAAGGCATTTACCAGGCTGGTTTTACCCGCACCCGAGGGTGCGCAGACGATGAACAAGGTGGACATCGCCGCTAGACCCGCATGCCGGCAAATGGAGATATAGAGTCCATAGCGCCTTATCGGCCCTCCTTCCGTTGAGCTTAACGCACCGCTACTCGATGTTCTGGACCTGCTCGCGCATCTGCTCGATCAGCACTTTAAGATCCATGGAGGCGCGCGAGACCTCGACATCCACGGATTTCGCTCCGAGGGTATTGGCCTCTCGATTAAGTTCTTGCATGAGAAAATCCAAGCGCTTGCCGGCCGCCCCGCCGTGATCCAGGATGCGCCGGGTTTCCCCCAAGTGCGTGGACAGGCGCGCCAGTTCCTCGTCCACGTCCACTTTACTGGCGAATAACACGAGTTCTTGCCGGATGCGATCCTCATCCAGGCTCGCCACCGCTTCGCGCAGTTTGCTGGACAAGCGTTCTTGGTAAAGGCTCACTAGTTGTGGAATGCGCGGCTTTACCTGTGTAACCAGCGATTCCATCTTCGCCACGCGATCGAGCAGTATTTGCTTGAGCTTTTCGCCCTCGCGCGCGCGGCTCGCGCCAAATTCGCCAATGACCTTGAGAAGGAGCGATTCGCATTGCTGGCGCAGTAGGTCCATGGGCAGGGAATCCGAATCGATCATTCCGGGCCAACGCAATACGTCGGCGACGCTCAAGCCCTGCGCCATGGGGAACAGCGTGCGAACCTGTAGGTCCAATCGAACCAAGCGCGCCAGCATTTCGCCGCTGAGCTGGTCGGGCAATTCGCTTTGGGCTTTGCGCGCGAAGCTCACGCGGCATTCGACCTTGCCGCGGGATAGGCGCGCGTTAGCGATCTCTCGCAAAGCGGGCTCGAAGCCGCGCAATTCTTCAGGTAAGCGGAACTGGAGATCCAGATACCGGTGATTGACCGAGCGCAGCTCCACGGTGAGCGTACCCAACGGCTGCTCCTCGCTCAAGGAGGCAAAGCCCGTCATGCTGCAAATCATGCTGTCTCCCCAATTCTCGCGACTTATAATGCGGCGCCATCCCCTAACGGCGGCGCAGGATAGCATAGACCACCATGCCATCAGGTGCGATGGCCCAAGTGTGACCTTCATCGCCATCTTACCCACGTCAACAGCTTATTCTCCATGCGACCCAGCGGAAGAAAGCCAGACCAACTTAGACCGGTTCGCATCACCCGCGGATATATCAAGCATGCGGAAGGCTCCGTGCTCGTGGAGTTCGGCGACACCCAGGTCATTTGCACCGCTTCTATCGAGGAAAAAGTACCCTCCTTCCTCAAGGGCCAGGGCAAAGGCTGGCTCACCTCGGAGTACGGAATGCTTCCCCGTTCAACGGGGACGCGAATGCAACGCGAAGCCAGTAGCGGCCGGCAATCGGGGCGTACGCAAGAGATACAGCGGTTGATAGGACGTAGCCTAAGGGCGGTAGTGAATCTCTCTGCCCTGGGCGAGCGCACCATTCAATTGGATTGCGATGTCATTCAAGCCGATGGCGGGACACGCACCGCGAGCATCACGGGCGCCTACGTGGCGCTTCACGACGCGGTGAGCCATCTGCTCGCTGCGAGGGGACTCGCGAAGCCCCCTATTCTCGGCTTCGTCGCAGCCGTGTCCGTGGGAATCTATCAAGGCCTTGCCGTGCTGGACTTGGACTATGCGGAGGATTCGGCCTGTGAGACGGACATGAACGTGGTCATGACCGGTGACCAGGGAATCGTCGAAGTGCAGGGCACGGCGGAGGGCATGCCTTTTCGCCGCGACGACTTGAGTTCCTTGCTCGATCTCGCGCAGGCGGGTATCGCCCAGTTGATCGCTGCCCAGAAGGTGGCGCTGGGCCTGGAGCGATGAAATTAGGCTTTCGGCAGCTAGTTATCGCCAGCACCAATGCAGGCAAACTCCGGGAGCTAGAGAGTCTCCTGAGTCCGCTGGGCATTCAAGTCATTCCCCAATCCCAGCTGGGCATCACGGAGGCCGAGGAGCCCCACCTTACTTTTATCGAGAATGCCCTCGCGAAGGCCCGGCACGCGAGCCGGGCGAGCGGCCTCCCGGCCTTGGCGGACGACTCCGGTCTATGCGTGGAAGCCTTGGGCGGGGAGCCGGGCGTGCGCTCCGCCCGCTTCGCGGGTGAGCCGCGCTCTGATGAGCGTAACAACGATCTCCTGCTCGAACGCCTCAAGGAGGAGCCCAATCGTGGGGCGCACTACTACTGTGTAGTGGTGCTAACCCGCCAAGCATCGGATCCAGAGCCGTTGATCTCAGAAGGGATATGGAGAGGCGAGGTACTGCGAGGGCGGCGCGGTAGAGGGGGCTTTGGCTACGATCCATTGTTTCTCGACCCAGTCCTAGACAAGACCGGAGCTGAACTTTGCCTTGAGGAGAAGAACAGGGTGAGCCACCGGGGACAAGCCCTGGCCCGCTTGTGCGGTTACCTGCGCGCGGTGTCAGGAGGATAGCCGTTACACTGATCTCCTCAGCATCTCGTTTCTACTAAATTGAGCAATCGGTACTTTAGGCGTAGGCCTAAATTGGTAGCAGATTGTTCCGATAAAGCCCTTGGCGCCCTCCGGACACGCGTTTAGAGTGCTGGAATCAGCGACCCGATAGGTAGATAGGAGTCTATGTAGGAGTCTATGCGCTACGCGGAAACCAAACAGCAGAGTAGTGAGCTTCTGCGCTTGATCATTCCCCTCTTGTCCCAACACCAGGCGGCCTGCAATCCCATGACCTATGCGTTGTGGTACGAATATGTGGCCGGGCTCAATCCATCGTTGAAGCAAGCGATGGATAAGATGATAGACGAAGCCAAGACGTTAACTGACATGGGGGCGGAGAAACTTTATCGCAGGCACATTCTAGGTCGGGAGGACGAAGCGCAAGACAAGTATGAGTCGGGCTTCAAACGCCTCGTCGATGATGTGTCCGAGGCCGCCACGACAGCTAAAGAGAAAGCGAGTGACTACGTCAGCGCCCTAGACCGGCACGGGTCGAATCTTGAAAAAATTGAAGGTTCCGGTGCGGCGGCTAGCGTCATGCATTCGTTGCTTAACGACACACTCCAGATGCGTGAGTCGGCCGGTATGCTCAAGAACGAACTCAATGCGAGCCTCAAGGAAGTAGTGGAACTGCGCAAGGAACTCGAAAGAACCCAGGAGCAGGCGCTCATGGATTCGCTCACAGGGCTCAAGAACCGTCGTGGCGTGGGAGAAGTCGTGGAAGATCTTCAGTCCGATGGGAAATCCGGCATGACCGGATGCAGCCTAATGATGATCGACATCGACCATTTCAAGCGGATCAACGATTCTCATGGCCATTTTTTGGGAGACAAAGTGATCCGGACCGTCGCGCAGTTGCTGGTGGCAGCGGTAAAAGGCCAGGACACGGTATCGCGCTGGGGCGGCGAGGAGTTCCTCATCCTACTTCCCGAAACACCGCTCGAAGGCGCGAAGGCGTTGGCGGAGATCATCAGGACCACCATCGAGCGAGGCCGCATTCGGCGGATGGATAACGGTGAATACATCGGCGCGGTGACCGTTTCCGTGGGGGTCGCATGCTATTGCCCTGGCGAGTCCTTTGAGGATTTTGTGCAGCGCGCCGACCAGGTGCTATATGCCGCGAAGAAAGCGGGCCGCAATCGCGTGACGGCGGCCCCCGCTAAGTTCACGGCCGCGCCTAACGCACGCGCCGCCCAAGGATCATAAGATCTCTATCGGTCTCGTCCAACCTCGCCACCCGCGGGAGATAGGCCCATTGCTCGAAGCCGAAGGCGCGAAACAACGCGAGACTCGGCAGGTTGTGCGCGAATATGAATCCCAGCAAGACTTCCACGCCTATCGTGGGTGAATGCAGCATCGCATCGCGCAGCAGGTCGTGCGCGATGCGGCGGCGCCGGTGGGCCTGGTCCACGTAAACGCTCAACTCGGCGGTCTTGTTGTAGGCGGGGCGGCCATAGAAGGCCGAAAAACTCAGCCATGCGATCACCTTGTTGCTTTCCTCGATTACCCACAAAGGCCTGAAGTCTGCTCGGTGTTCCCGGAACCACGATACACGCGCTTCAGCAGTCACCGGCTCGGTATCCGCGGTCACCATGCGCGAGGGAATCGTGGCGTTGTAGATCTCCACGATTCTTGGCAGATCGGCTTCGATCGCAAGTCGTCTAATCATGCTCGGGCGGCGGGTCGTCGGAGTCGGATACTACGGCGCAAGATATCACTTAACGGCGCGGGCAGCGAATGGGCGGGCCCGCCGCGCTAGGAAGCGTGAAAGCAAGAACACATCAACTCCCGGATCTGTGCCCGCGGCAAGTTTTCCGGCTAGCACAGCGGTCTCTCAAGCAGGCGGAATCCGCGTCGTTAGTGCACAGGGGAAGGCCGACCCGCTGGCAAGTATTGGGAACCGGCCAGGAGGACGGCAATCGTGACGCTTTTACCGCGAGAGATCATGAATATCTGGACGTTTGCGCTTTACCGGTCTGAGGTACTTCCCCGCATCGCGGGACGCTGATCCGTGAGAGCGTCATTGGCCTATAGGCCTAAACTCCCGGCTGACGTTGTGCCTGGCGATGCGCCCGAGAAGTTGCAGATCGCGCTCGAGCAACAACTCGAGCGCTTGCGCGATTGGGCGGAACTGGCCAGCGACTGGTTTTGGGAGCAAGACGAGAATCTGCGCTTCACCTTTTTCTCCGAGCGGGCGAACGGCCTGCCCGCGGTGCCCTTTAACCTTGCCCTGGGCAAGACCCGGTTCGAAATCGGATTGCTCTTTGAATCCGAAACACACGCGATCCAGCACCAAGCGGACTTGAATGCCCGGCGCGAGTTTCGCAATCTCGAACTGCGCGAGGTGCGCTCCGGCGAGGCCGGCCAAATCCTCGCGGTGAGTGGCCGCCCCTTATTCGACGGGGAAGGCCGGTTTCGCGGCTACCGGGGAGTCACTCGCGATATTACAAATGAGAAGCGAATGCTCGCGGAGTTGGCCGACCATGAACAGCTTCTCGGGGAAATCATCGATGCCAGCGCCAATCCCATCGTGGTCAAGGACCAGCATTACCGTTTCATAATCATGAACGACGCCGCATGCAAGTTTCTCAAGCGCCCTCGCGAGGCCCTTGTGGGCAAGACGGATTTCGATATCTTTCCCGAGGAAACTGCCCGGCGTTTCCGTGAGACGGACAATGAAGTACTCCATCATGGCGGCCCGGTGGAATACGAGGGCTTCTATCCGGTGCCGGAGGGTCCGCATCCCTGGATGTTTGTACGCAAGTCCGCCTTTACGCGCAGCAATGGCGATAAGGTGATCTTCGTCGCGATTACGGACCTGACCGCCCGCCGCAAAACCGAAACAGCACTATTGCATAGTGAGCGGCGATTTCGCGACATCGCGGAGGCCGCCGGCGAATATGTATGGGAGGCCGGCCTGCAAGGCCGCTTCTCTTACGTGTCGCCGCGGGTGGAGAAAGTGCTGGGGTACCGGCCCGAGGAAATGGTGGGAAAGTCCTTCTTTCGCTTCCTTCCGTTCGGGGAAATGCAGCATATACGGCGCTGGATGACGGACAACGAAACAGCGGAGGGCGCCTTCCGGGATCTCGAGCACCGGTTCATCGCCAAATCCGGAGAGGTTCGCTGGCTCAGAGCTAACGGGGTCATCGTCCGCGACGATCATGGCTTACTCATCGGGCGCCGGGGTACCACCAGCGATATCACCGAGCGCAAGAAAGCCGAACATCGCATCGCCTTCCTCGCCAACCGCGATCCCTTGACCGAACTCGCCAACCGGTCTTTTTTCCAAGACCGGCTCTCGCAAGCGATCCGTAACGCTGCGCGCCGCCAGGAATCCCTAGCGGTAATGTTCCTCGACCTGGATCGCTTCAAGATCATCAACGACTCCTTGGGACACCATGTGGGCGACCTGATGTTGAAGGAGGTGTCGAAACGGCTCTTGGAGTGCGTCCGCAAGATCGATACGGTGGCGCGCCTAGGCGGTGACGAGTTCATCATCTTGATCGAGGGTTTATCGCGAGATCCGGATGCGGAAAATATTGCTTTTAAAATCCTAAGGGCGTTGGCCCATCCCATCCCAATCTTGGAATACGAACTACACACCTCGTGCAGCATCGGGGCCGCGCTTTTTCCCAGGGATGGAGACACCGTCGAGGCGCTATTGAAACATGCGGATCTCGCCATGTACGCGGCCAAAGAACGTGGTCGCGGGAGTTTCCAGTTCTTCAACCCAGAAATGAACCGGCGGGCTAGTAGGCGCCACCATCTGGAGTCGGCCCTTCGAACGGCACTAGCGCGCGAGGAATTTTTGCTCCATTACCAACCCCAGGTCGATATCCGCACCGGCACACTCGAGGGTATCGAAGCGCTGCTTCGCTGGAGCCATCCGGAAGAGGGATTGATCCCTCCCGGAGAATTCATCGGTGTGGCCGAGGAAACCGGTCTGATTCGCCCCCTGGGTGAGTGGGTGTTGCGTACGGCGTGCGGGCAGAACAAGCGTTGGCAGGAAGCGGGATTTACACCAGTGAAGATGGCGGTCAATGTCTCGGCCGGCCAGTTTGTGGACCCCAAGCTGTTCGGCGAGTCGCTGCTATCCATTCTGGCCAGCACCGGGCTCGACCCGCATTTTCTCGAACTGGAAATGACCGAGAGTTTGCTGCTGCAAAACGACGAGGAAAATCTTGCGGCCCTCAATGAGTTCGCCGGATGGGGACTGCGTATCGCGGTGGATGACTTCGGTACCGGCTACTCCTCCCTTGCCTATCTTAAGCAACTTCCGGTGGACTCAGTGAAGATCGATCGCAGCTTCGTAAGAGATATCCAATCCGCCAAGGATGACGCGGCCATCGTGCGGGCCATCATCGCCATGGCGCACAGCCTGAATTTGCGAGTGGTGGCCGAAGGCGTGGAAACGCAGGGACAGCTTGAAACGCTGGGTAGGATGGGTTGTGACGAGTACCAGGGTTATCTACTGAGCAACCCGGTACCCGCCGAGCGCTTCGCAGAGCTTTTTCTTCGCGACGCGGCCAAGAACTCCGCACTACGTGGTTTAGTCTCTTATCACTCAACTGTTGACGGAATTGGAGAAGATTTTTGAACGAACGACATTCTCTCTGGGGGATCAATAAGGGGGCCACCCCTTGTTCCTTTCTGGGGGATAAACA
>JBKKAO010000014.1:0-7512 GCA_046714645.1 Burkholderiales bacterium
CCTATCACCCGATTCCACCTGACCCAGGGAAGACGAGCCCGATGGCCGCACTACCGGATACCGATCAGCAAGAAACCAATGAATGGCTGGATGCGCTCGATGGCGTTCTCGCCCACGAGGGCCCGCAACGAGCTCACTACATCCTTGAGCAGTTGGTCGAGAAGGCACGCCGTTCCGGCGCCTATCTACCCTATAGCGCTAACACCGGGTACATCAATACGATCCCAGTCTCGCAGGAGGCAAGGTCTCCGGGGGATCACGAGGTGGAGCATCGCATCCGCTCCTATGTGCGGTGGAACGCGGCGGCCATGGTCTTGCGTGCGAACAAGGACTCCAACGTCGGGGGCCACATCGCGAGCTTCGCTTCGGCCGCTACTTTGTACGATGTAGGCTTCAATCACTTTTGGCATGCGCCCTCGGATAAGCACGGCGGCGATTTGGTATTCGTGCAAGGGCACTCGGCCACGGGCGTGTACGCGCGAGCCTTCATGCTAGGGCGCCTCACCGAGGAGCAACTCAACAACTTCCGCCGCGAGGTGGATGGCAAGGGACTCTCCTCCTATCCGCACCCTTGGTTGATGCCCGATTTCTGGCAGTTCCCCACGGTGTCCATGGGGCTCGGGCCCATCATGGCCATCTACCAAGCGCGCTTCATGAAGTACTTGCAAGATCGCGGCATCTTGAATACCGAGGGCCGGAAGGTGTGGTGTTTCTTGGGCGACGGCGAGATCGACGAACCCGAATCCATGGGCGCCATCGGTGTGGCCGCGCGCGAGAAACTGGATAACCTCATCTTCGTGGTGAATTGCAATCTGCAACGGCTCGATGGCCCGGTGCGCGGCAACGGCAAGATCATCCAAGAGTTGGAATCGGACTTTCGCGGGGCCGGTTGGAATGTGATCAAGGTCATTTGGGGCGGTTATTGGGACTCGCTGCTAGCGCGCGATACCAAGGGCTTGCTACACAAGCGTATGGAGGAGGCGGTGGACGGTGAGTACCAGACCTTCAAGTCCAAGGACGGCGCGTATGTGCGCAAGCACTTCTTCGGCAAGTATCCGGAGCTGGCCGTCATGGTGTCCAACATGACCGATGACGACATCTGGCGCTTGAATCGCGGCGGTCACGATCCGCACAAGATCTACGCCGCCTATGCGGCGGCAAGCAAGCATGAAGGCCAACCGACCGTGATCCTGGCCAAAACCATCAAGGGATACGGTATGGGCGAGGCGGGCGAAGCGCAGAACATCACCCACCAGCAGAAGAAGATGGGCACGCACTCGCTCAAGGCTTTCCGCGATCGTTTCGATCTCCCGATCCCGGACGATAAGCTGGACGAGGTGCCCTTCCTCACCTTTCCCGAAGGTTCTCCGGAACTGGAATACATGCGCAAACGCCGCGAGGCGCTGGGTGGCTATCTGCCCACGCGTAGGCAGAAGGGCGATGCCTTGGAGATTCCATCGCTCTTAGCCTTCGAGCCACTGCTGAAGAGCTCCGAGGAGCGCGAGCTGTCGACCACCATGGCCTTCGTGCGTCTGCTGGGCATTTTGTTACGGGACAAGAACATCTCCAAACGCATCGTGCCCATCGTGCCGGATGAGTCGCGTACTTTCGGCATGGAAGGCATGTTCAGGCAGTTGGGTATCTGGTCGTCGGTGGGGCAACTCTATACCCCGCAGGATGCCGATCAGTTGATGTTCTACAAAGAAGACAAGAACGGCCAGATTCTGCAAGAGGGCATCAACGAGCCGGGGGCCATGTCCTCGTGGATCGCCGCCGCGACATCGTACTCGACCCATGGCGTGACGATGATTCCGTTCTACATCTACTACTCGATGTTCGGCTTTCAGCGCATCGGAGATCTGGCGTGGGCGGCGGGAGACCAGCGCGCCCGCGGTTTCTTGTTGGGTGGAACAGCGGGCCGCACCACCTTGAACGGTGAGGGTTTGCAGCACGAAGATGGCCACAGTCATCTGCTGTCTGCCACCATTCCCAATTGCATCAGCTATGACCCGACCTTTGCGTATGAGGTCGCGGTCGTCATTCAGGACGGTCTGCGCCGCATGTACACGGAGCAGGAAGACGTCTTCTATTACGTAACGCTGATGAACGAGAACTACACCCATCCCGAAATGCCAACAGGGTGTGAGGCGGGGATCTTGAGGGGCATGTACCTCTTCAGGGAGGAAGGAGGAGGGAGGAAGGAGGCGAAGGTTCAGCTCCTCGGTTCGGGTACGATCTTGCGAGAGTCCATCGCTGCCGCCGATCTGCTTCAGAAAGATTGGGGGGTGGCGGCCGCTGTGTGGAGCTGCCCAAGCTGGACGGAGTTACGGCGCGAGGGCATTACGACCGATCGCTGGAACCTGCTGCATCCGGAGCAAGAGCCTCGGGCCAGTTACGTGGAGCAGTGTCTGAAGGGCCGCCCCGGACCCGTCATCGCGGCCACGGACTATATGCGTAGCCTCGCCGAAGGTATTCGCCCCTGGGTGCGCGCGCGCTACTCGGTACTGGGGACCGATGGATTCGGCCGTTCGGATACGCGCGAGCAACTACGCCGATTCTTCGAGGTGGATCGCTATTACGTCACGATCGCCGCGCTTAAAGCCCTGGCCGGTGAAGGCACAATTCCGGCGAAAACCGTGACACAGGCTCTGAAGAAGTACAAGATCGATCCTAACAAACCAGCGCCTTGGACCGTCTAGGGGCAGAAAACACATTGGGGAGATAACGTTGGGTGCAGTGAAAGAAGTGCTAGTTCCAGATATCGGTGATTTCAAGGATATTCCCGTCATAGAAGTCATGGTCAAACCCGGAGACCGGGTGAAGGCGGAGGATTCCCTAGTCACCCTCGAGAGCGATAAGGCCACCATGGACGTGCCCGCGCCCTTCGCGGGCGTGGTGCGCGAGATGAAGATCAAGCTGGGCGACAAAGTCTCCGAGGGCTCGCTGGTCGTAACGATCGAGACGGAGGACGCAGGTGCAAGCACGCCGGCGCCTAAACCCGCCGCTCCCGCCGCAGCGCCTGAGGCAATGGCGCCACCCCCTCCGCAGCCGGCACCCGCGCCGGTCGCGCTCACCGTTGTAACGCCGGCTTCCGCGGCGATCGATGAGCCATCCTTTGCCCGCGCGCACGCAAGTCCTGCGGTGCGGCGCTTCGCGCGGGAACTGGGCGTCGATCTCGGCAAGGTCAGCGGCAAAGGCCCAAAGGGACGCATCCTCAAAGAGGACATTCAGGAGTTTGTGAAAAGCACTCTGAGCCGCCCCGCCGCCCCACCCGGCGCCGGATTCGGTTTCGCTCTGCCCGCCATGCCCAAGGTGGATTTCGCCAAGTTCGGACCGGTGGAGAACAAGCCCCTGTCGCGCATCAAGAAGATTTCCGGCGCCAATCTGCATCGTAACTGGGTCGCCATCCCGCACATCACCCAAAACGATGAGATCGACATCACGGAGCTGGAGACCTTCCGCAAGCAACTCGCCGATGACATGCAAAAAGACGGCGTGAAGATCACCCCTCTGGCCTTCTTGATGAAGGCGGCCGTGGCAGCGCTCAAGCGTTACCCGCAGTTCAATTCTTCCCTGTCGGGCGATGGCGAGAGCCTGATCCTCAAGCAGTATTTTCACATTGGCGTCGCGGTCGATACGCCCAACGGTCTCGTGGTTCCCGTCCTACGCAACGTCGATCTGAAGGGTGTGGTTCAACTGGCCAAGGAGTTGGGCGAAGCCAGCGCGCGGGCGCGCGATGGCAAGCTGGGCCCGGCCGAGATGCAAGGCGGGTGTTTCTCTATCTCTAGTTTAGGCGGCATCGGCGGCACGCACTTCACCCCAATCATCAATGCGCCAGAGGTAGCCATTCTTGGGGTCGCGCGCTCGGCCATGAAACCGGTATGGAAGGACGGGCAGTTTGTGCCGCGGCTGATCCTGCCGGTCTCGCTGTCCTACGATCACCGCGTGATCGACGGCGCGGAGGGCGCACGCTTCATCAGTTACTTGAACGCTTTACTTAGCGACATTCGTCGCTTGACGCTCTAGGGTCTTGCACACCAAAGACCCACGGCCCGCCGGTATTCTCGGCGGGACCTTCGATCCCATTCACTACGGCCATCTGCGCCTTGGGGAAGAATTGGGTGACCAGCTAGGTTTGGACGAGGTTCGGTTGATTCCCGCGAAACTCCCTCCGCACCGCGCTGATCCCCAGGTCAGCGCGCACGACCGGCTGGCCATGGCTAGTCTTGCGGCGGCGGGCAATTCTCGATTTTTTGTGGATGACCGCGAGTTGCACCGCGAGGGACCAAGCTATACCGTCGACACACTCGCCGAGTTGCGGAGCGAGTTTGGCGATGGAGCGCCGCTGTGCCTCATGCTTGGGGTAGATGCCTTTGCCGCCTTGATGACCTGGTCGCGCTGGCGCCAACTATTCGATCTGGCTCACCTCATCATTGCCACCCGGCCGGGTTATACCCTTGAGGTGGACCGGCTGCCAGAACCGCTGGGCTCCCTTACACGATCGCGGATCTCGGCAAGCTTTGGATCCGCTCCCAGTGGTCACGTGATCACCAGGGAAATCGCCGCCCTAGACATTTCCGCCAGCCAGATTCGCCGCGCTTTGGCGCAGGGTCAGAGCACTCGTTATTTGCTACCGGATTCGGTTCTCGACTATATTCGGGAACATCATTTATATAGAGGTACGCATGGAGGTTGAACAACTCAAGCAAGTCGTCATTCAAGCATTAGAAGACATCAAAGCCCGGGACATCGTCGCCCTCAACACCCACAAGCTCACCGCCTTGTTCGATTACGTGGTCATCGCCACCGCAGATTCCGCGAGGCAAACCAAGGCCTTGGCCATGAACGTATACGAAAAAGCAAAGGAAGCCGGGGGGCAGGTCATTGGGATGGAAGGGGAGCAAACGGGTGACTGGGTCCTGGTGGATCTAGGGAGCATCGTCGTGCACGTCATGCAACCCGCTGTTCGGGATTACTACAACCTTGAGGAGCTCTGGGGCGCTGACCCCGCTGCCCGGGTGTCCAAGCCCCGCAAAGAGCGGCGCGAGCCGGGCGCCGATAGACCATCTGCATAAAAAAAACGAAGTGCCATCAGAAAGGCTTTAAGAATCAGCCGAAATTGCGCGATAACAAGCGTATTAAATGAAAGTCCGCATTGTTACTGTGTCCAGCCGAGCACCACAGTGGGTTCAACAAGGATATGACGAGTACGCACGCCGCCTACCGCGTGAGATCGCGCTCGAACTGGTAGCCGTCAAGCCGGAGCCCCGAACAGCACGATCCCCCAGTCCCAAGGAAACCCACCAGATGAAGAACGCGGAGGCGGCTCGAATCCGCCCTCTTCTCACTGGTTTCGAGGCCGTGATTGCCCTCGATGAGAAGGGGATGCCCATCACCACAATGGGTCTGGCGGACCTCATCGAATCCTGGCAGCGGGACGCCAAGGACGCGGCGTTTGTCATCGGCGGTGCCGACGGCCTCGCACAGGACCTCAAACACTGCGCTCACCTACGGATGTCCTTGTCGGCAATGACGCTTCCCCATCAGCTTGCTCGTGTGATACTTGCCGAGCAACTGTACCGGGCGGCGACCATTCTTGGCAACCACCCTTACCATCGAGCCTGACGTGCACCAATTCGAACGCCGCGTTTACCTCGCATCCCGCAGCTCTCGCCGGCGCGAGTTACTCAAACAAGTCGGCGTGAACTTCGAGATTTTGCTGTTGCGAGAAGGTCCCAACCGAGCCGCCGATGTGAATGAAACGCCGCGGGAGAACGAATCGCCCATGGACTACGTGACCCGGGTCGCGCTGGCGAAAGTGGAAGCTGGCTGGGCTCGATTAATCCAAAGACGGCTTACCCGTTTTCCCGTCTTGTCGGCGGATACATCGGTCACGGTGAACGGCGCGATCCTAGGCAAGCCTACGGATCGCGAACAAGCGGCGGTTTTCTTGCACTCTCTGTCCGGTGCCCCCCACCAGGTGCATACCTGCGTCGCGGTAAAGTTCAATCAGCACGTCGAGCACCTGCTTTCCAGCACCGAGGTCACCTTTAGGGCACTCAGTGAAACGGAAATCAGGCAATATATCTCCACGGGTGAGCCCTACGATAAGGCAGGCGGCTACGCCATACAAGGCCGGGCCGCCTCCTTCATCAGCCGGATCGCCGGAAGTTACTCGGGCGTCGTTGGACTCCCGCTCTTTGAAACCAGCCAAGTCCTGAGCAAGTTCGGCTTCGATCCCTGACCTGTAATCCCCCTTGTGACCGACGAGATCTTAGTAAATGTGACCCCTCAAGAAACCCGGGTCGCGGTCATACAGCAAGGGGTTGTGCAAGAGCTGCACGTCGAACGCACCAGCAGCCGGGGACTGGTTGGAAACGTATATTTGGGTTTGGTCAGCCGCGTGCTACCTGGCATGCAGTCCGCGTTCATCGATATCGGACTGGACCGTGCCGCGTTTCTTCATGTGGCCGACATCTGGGAACACCGGCAAAGCGAGGAGCCGCGACCCATCGAGCGCATCCTGCACGACGGACAAAAGGTCCTGGTGCAGGTCATCAAGGATCCCATTGGTACCAAGGGCGCTCGCCTCGCCACGCAAGTCAGTATCGCAGGCCGGCTGTTGGTCTATCTGCCGCAGGAGTCCCACATAGGCATCTCCCAGCGCATCGAAGACGAAGCCGAGCGCGCCCACCTGAGGGAGACCCTGCAAAAACTCCTTACCCCCGAAATGAAGGGTGGTTTCATTGTGCGCACCATGGCGGAAACCGCCGGAGAGAACGAACTCACCGCGGATGTCGCTTACCTTCGGCGGCTGTGGGGGGATATCGAAGAGCGTTCGGGGCAAGTGCCCGCTCCTTCCCTTCTCTATCAGGATCTGACCCTTAGCCACCGCGTATTACGCGATATCGCCAATGAACAGACTTCGCGAATCCTGGTGGATTCGCGCGAGACCTTCCAAAAGCTGCAGGGCTTTGCTCAGGAATACACCAGTTGCTTTACCGATCGCCTAAATCACTACGGCGGTGAGCGGCCGTTATTTGATCTTTACGGCATCGAAGAGGAAATAGAGCAAGCACTCGCTCGCCGTGTTCCCCTTAAGTCTGGCGGGTACCTAATTCTGGACCAGACCGAAGCCTTGACCACCGTGGACGTGAATACCGGCGGCTTCGTAGGCGGGCGCAGCTTTGATGACACCATCTTTAAGACAAATTTGGAGGCCGCACACGTCATCGCGCGCCAGCTACGGCTGCGTAATCTGGGTGGCATCATCATCGTCGATTTCATCGACATGGAGAACGATAGCCACCAGGAATCGGTGCTCGCGGAGTTCAAGAAAGCCCTTTCACTGGACCGAACACGGGTCACGGTAAACGGCTTCACGACCTTGGGCTTGGTCGAAATGACCCGCAAGCGCACCCGCGAGAGTCTTGCCCACACGCTGTGCGAACCGTGCGCGACCTGCCAAGGCCGTGGTGAACTCAAAACGCCTCAAACCGTGTGCTACGACAT
>JBKKAO010000015.1:0-3098 GCA_046714645.1 Burkholderiales bacterium
ACCCCAGACATTTCAGATTCTCGACAGCGCGGATCAACTCTCCCTCATCAAGCGCTTGTTAAAAGCCCTTAACGTGGACGACGAGAAGTACACCCCGCGTGATTTGCAGTACTTCATCAACGCCAACAAGGAATCGGGCACCCGCGCAACCCGCGTCGACGCCGGCGACGATTACTCCGGCCGCATGGTCGAACTCTTCGCCGCCTACGAGGAGCAATGCAACCGCGAGGGTGTTGTGGATTTCGCCGAACTTCTGCTACGTTCCTTCGAGCTACTCACCCGCAACGAAGTATTGCGAAACCACTACCAGCGCCGCTTTGGCCACATTCTGGTGGATGAGTTTCAAGATACCAACCGCTTGCAGTACCGCTGGTTGCAGTTGTTGGCGGGCAAGGAAAACGCCATTTTCGCGGTGGGCGATGACGACCAGAGCATATATGCCTTTCGCGGGGCATCATCGAAAAACGTCGCGGATTTCGAGCGCGACTTCGCCAGAGGCCAAGTCATCAAACTCGAACAGAACTACCGCAGCCACGGCAACATTCTGGACGCCGCCAATGCGCTGATCCGGAACAACCCTACGCGCCTGGGCAAGAACTTGTGGACTTCGGAAGGTAAGGGCGAAACGTTGCGCTTCTTTGAGGCCACCAGCGACGTGGAAGAAGCGAGATTCGTCGTGGACGAAGTACGCGGCCTCGGGCGTGAAGGCGTCAGTCTGGCCGATATCGCGCTCCTGTATCGCTCGAATGCTCAGTCGCGGGCGCTAGAGCATTCCTTGTTCAGCGCGGGACTCGCCTACCGGGTCTACGGAGGTTTGCGCTTCTTTGAGCGCCAAGAGATCAAGCACGCCTTGGCCTATTTGAGGCTGGTGGCGAATCCCGATGACGACAACTCGCTGCTGCGGGTGATCAACATGCCCGCCCGCGGGATCGGTGCGCGCAGCATCGAACAACTGCAAGACCGGGCAAAGCAAGCGGGTGGCAGTCTGTGGCACGCGGCGTGTTCCAACGCGCTCGGAGGAAAGGCTGGAACCGGTGTCTACGCGTTCATTCGCTTGATCGAAAATCTCAAGCGCGCCTGCGAACCCCTCTCGCTGCCTGAAGCGGTTGAACACGCCATAGCGTCCAGCGGGCTTCTTACCCACTACCTCAATGAGAGGGACGGCGCGGATCGCATCGGCAATTTGAAGGAGCTCGTCACGGCGGCTACGGTGTTCGCCGCTGATCCCGTGGCAACCTTGGCCATCGATGACGAGGGCAATGCCGTCGTGGATCCCGATGCGGAACAGTCTTGGCTCGTCACGCTCAACAACTTTCTCGCCCACGCCTCGCTGGAATCCGGCGAGCATCAGGCCGGACAAGGCCAGGACGCTTTGCAACTGATGACGGTGCATGCAGCAAAGGGCTTGGAGTTTCACACCGTGTTCGTCACCGGATTGGAGGAGGGACTGTTTCCGCATGAGAACAGTTTGAACGATGCGGACGGTACGCAAGAGGAGCGCCGCTTGATGTACGTCGCGCTGACTCGCGCCCGCCGCCGCCTCTATCTCACTTTAGCGCAGACTCGAATGCTGCACGGGCAAACGCGCTACAACATCGCTTCGCGTTTCGTCGATGAAATTCCCGCCCAATTGGTTCGCCGCCTAACGCCGCCCATGGTATTTGCACGCTCGGCCTCGTCCTCGGTACAAGAGCGAGGCGGCTATAAACAAGCGTCGATTGCGCAACCAGACCCGGCTTCACCGTGGAGGATCGGGCAAGCCATTTCGCACCCTAAGTTCGGCTATGGTGTGATCGTCAACGCGGAGGGGCGCGGCAGTGAGGCGCGTGTCCAGGTGAACTTTCGCGATACGGGTGCGAAATGGCTGGCGCTGGAGTACGCTAAGTTAAGCCCCGCATAGAGGGCGCGCAGCCCCTAAGACGGAGGTTTGCTTACCGCCTCATCCGTGACATAGATTTCCCTATAGCTCCTGTAGGTCGAGATCACCGCCAAGGGTAGCCATACGAACATACCAAAGCCCAAGGTGAGTGCTACGAGCATGAGCAGCAGCATCATGGCTAGACCGTAGACCAAGGTTGGGATCACATTTGCCAGGCACCCTTGGAGGCTCAGAACCATCGCCCGTCCAGCCGGGGCGCCGTCTAGAATCACCAGTGCTGGTGAGAACCAAAGCAGCAACGCAACGGGCACCATCAACATAATGCCCACTATCATGGCACCGCTCAAGCGGTTGGCCATGTCGGGTGAGACGGCCTTGGGGTCGAATATGGCGCCGGATCTCATCATTTCTTCCCAGTCGCTACCGGCCATGTTGCTCACGATTGCTCCGATAAGGATTTGCGCGATCACGAACACGCCGCCGAGCGTGACCAAATGGGTGGCACCGTCACGAAAGCCGCTGAGGAGATGGTTGATGCGAAGTTCGCGGCCTGCCTCGAGGTCGCGGCACCCTGCGATCATGCCGGCGATGGGGATGGGCGAGAGCAGGTAGGCAAGCGGGGTCCCAAAGTAGGGAATCCGGCTCAACAAATACATCACTCCCGTGAGTACGAGGCCCATGACGACCCACATCAATGGGTTGCGCAAGAACAACCGAAACCCTTCCTTAATCCAGATCCAGCCTCGGATGGGTGGCACTTTTTTGATGTTCATGGCCATTGCGCTAGAAGCTCCGCAGTGAGATTTTCCGAGCGAATGTGATTCAAGAGAATGCGCCGAAAGCGGTCCGGATCGTGGGCATGCGTGAGCGCACCCGAGCGCGGCAGATGGAAGTCATGCAGTCTAGATACCCAAAACCGCAACGCCCCTGCCCGCAACACGACCGGCCAATGCGCTTGCTCGAGTTCGGTGAGGGGGCGCACCGATTGATAGGCTCCGAGAAAGTGCCGGCAGCGATCCACGTCCACCGTACAGTCGTCTCGCATACACCAATCGTTCAAGGTGATGGCCACGTCATACACCAGAGTATCGACGCAGGCAAAATAGAAATCGATGAGGCCGCCCACTTGCTCGCCCGCGAACAGCACATTGTCCCGAAATAGGTCCGCATGCAGCACACCGCGCGGAAGCTGATCGCCGCAATGCCACGCCTGGAACTC
>JBKKAO010000016.1:0-5850 GCA_046714645.1 Burkholderiales bacterium
TCCTTCAACATTTCCGTGGTGGAATGGACCATTGGGACCCGCTCATGACGGACGGTTTAGCCGCAGGGCGCGAGGTGATCCTTTTCATCGGTCGCGGTATTGCATCCTCTTCGGGTAAGCCTCGTACCCGAATTGAACATATGGCCGATGACGCGGCGTCGGTTATTCGAGCACTTGGTATTCGCAAGGTTGATGTCTTAGGTTTCTCGCTTGGTGGCTTTCAGGCTCAGGATCTGACGCGACGCCATCCCGATTTGGTTCGCAAGCTCATGCTGCTGGGAACCGGGCCACGGGGCGGGAATCCAGATTCAGATCCTGGTGTGCTGGAAGCGGCACCCCGACCAGTTCCGACTGTCGAAGATATCTTGTTCCTTTTCTTCGGCCGTTCCGAGGCTGCGAAACAGGCCGGACACGACTTCTGGAAGCGCCGTCACCAGCGTGTGGATCAAGATCCACCCAGTTCCCCCGCAGTGATACAGGCCCAGATCGAGGCAAACATGTACTACTTGCCGAAACTGGATCCCAAAGCGCCGTTCGCGCACTTGCGCGAAATCAAGCAGCCCACGTTCATCCTGAACGGAACGAATGACGTGATGATTCCGTCAGTCAATTCCTGGTATATGTCCCAGAACATCCCGAATGCTCAGCTATTCATCTATCCGGATGCTGGCCACGCAGCTCAATTCCAGTACCCTGAGCGGTTCTTGAGGCACGCTATCCAGTTTCTTGGCGAGTAGAGCGTATTCGAGACGCACGAGACAAATTTAAGGAGTAGCAAACCATCATGTTGAAGTTCAAATTCTTACTATGGGCCTTGACGAAGCTGCTACAGAGGGCAGTCAAAAAAAGCCCCGCATGCGCCAAGTATGTAGAAGGAAAAGATCTCGTATTTCAGATTCAAACGCTCGGCGGAATTGGCCGTCATTTCAGCATCAGAAATGGCAAGGTGAGATCTATCGCTGGACTCACTAGTAGTCCGAAGTTCACCATGACTTTTAAAGATGCTGCCAAGGGGTATGCCATTCTTTCCGCAAAGGATGGCAAAGAAGCCTTTCTGGCAGCCCTACACGATGAGCATCTGGTTATTAGTGGTGACTTTGTTGAAGTGATGTGGTTTCAAGGACTGACGGAATACTTGCAACCAGAAAAGGCTGAGGGGTTAGGGCACGCCATTTGACAGCCAGACTACAAGCGTCAACGGTACCGGGTAGCCGCGTCTAGAGGGGTTCCTCCTCCAACAGTAAGTCTGTAGTCGGTCCCGTGTTCTGTCCCGAAGATAAATTCGGCTAGACATGAGCGTCACGATCGCATTGAAAAGGGTGACGCCCTTGCTACTGGAGATCTTGGAAGGGAAGGTTCGCGGGCGAACCGTAGTCAAACTTCAACGCTATCCCCCTCGTCCCGCCAACCCGACGGCGCCCATTCGCAACCTCAATCAACGACGAAGGAAACTTTTTGAGCGCCACCACGAAGCCGTCGCCCGAGATGCTGCGCCCGCTGCGCGGCCCCATCTTCTCCACGTTGATCCGACTCTCCCTGCCGAATGTGCTGGCGATGGTCATGACGGTGCTTGTCGGCATTGCCGAGACCTACTATATCGGCCGTCTTGGAACGACACAGCTGGCCGCCATGGCGCTCGTATTCCCCTTTGCGACGCTGACAGGGATGATGTCGGCTGGGGCGATGGGCGGAGGCGTTTCGTCAGCGGTGAGTCGCGCACTAGCTAGGGGCTTCTGACACGTTGCGCGCCAACACACTCGCTTTCCACGCACGGGTGATTGGCGCAGGAACAGGGCTCCTCTACACGCTTGTGTTCCTCGTCTTCGGTCCTGCCTTTTATCGCGTACTAGGCGGGACGGACAATGTACTTGATGAGGCGACACGCTACTCGACGGTTCTATTCAGTGGTGCGCTCCTTGTCTGGTTGAGCAACACCTTCGCATCGATACTCCGCGGCACGGGAAATATGCGAGTCCCATCGATCGCAATCGTCGCGACCGCGATCTTGCAGATCATCCTTGGCGGTGCGCTCGGACTTGGGCTCGGGCCGGTGCCCTCGTTCGGAATGATTGGAGTGGCGATCGGTCACATCGTCGCAACGGCTGTGGGCGTCTGGTTTTTCCTGTGGTTCCTGATGACCGGCCAGGGGCGGGTGACGTTGCATGTGCGCGGCATCGCGTTCCAACGCGAAATGTTCTTTGATATCTTAAAAGTAGGCGCGCCCTCGTATCGCCGGTCCAATCGGTACTTGCCGTGCTGATTTTCACCGGCCTGATAGCACGTCTCGGCGTACTGCCCTTGGCGGGGTACTCGATAGGGCAACGACTGGAGTTTCTGCTCATTCCGATCTCCTTCGGCATCGGCGTGGCTTCCGTGCCGATGGTCGGCATGGCAATTGGCGCAGGCGATGTTGCCCGTGCCCGAAGGGTCGCTTGGATTGCTGGTGGGCTGTCAGCATTCAACCTTGGGCTAATCGGGCTGGTCGTGACCGTGGCGCCGGATTTATGGGCGACGCTGGTCTCGTCGGACGAAGCAGTGCTTGAACACGCGCGGCAGTACCTGCGTATCGCGGGGCCCGCATTCCCGTTCTTCGGACTCGGCTTGACACTTTACTTTGCTTCGCAAGGTTCGGGAAAAGTGCTGGGACCGGTGCTGGCGGGTACGCTCCGCCTGGTGATTGTGGCGGGGATCGGTGCTTGGCTGGCGACGTCCGGGTTCGGTGACCGAACATCCAAGTCCACTATACTATCGTGGCCGCCAAGCAACCCTGCCATCCCTTCCTAGGGTCCCGTGGGTCTAGTGTCGCCCCACATAGTGTCGCCCCCAGATTGAGTCACCTCAAGGTGCGTGATACAGTCGTAACGGAGTCAGTCCGTTGCATACCCCAGACGGCGGTGCACATTTGCATAGGCGCCAAAGTTAGTATTTTTCTCAAAATGGGATATCCAGTTACATCCGAGCACCCATCAGCCAAGATCCGGCCATTGACTAGGTCTTCGACGAACGGACTGTCAGGCAGTTCGTGCGCCTTCGACAACTATTCTATGGAACTAAGTGGAACACCACGCGGGCGACGGCCTCGGTACTGCGCACGACGGGACAGGCTTGTAGCGCAAACTCAAGGCGCCGGCACAGGTGTTGTGGGACGCGAACACTATGATCGAAATGATTTTCAAGCCGCAGCTTGCAGACTGACGCCAAGTCGCAATGGACGCAGGAGGCAAAGTCTGATCCGCCGCTATGTTCACCTCGGGGAACCCGCGGCGACGCCGTCCCCGATCTGGCGCTTCCTGATCACGTGCGCCAACTGAGCCGACGCGGCCTACTCGGACCCGAGGAGGGCTGGTCGCTCGCACCGATCGCGGCCTGGATAATGATCGAGGGCCGGCGCATTACCGATCCGGTCGCGCTGCTGGGGGCCCTTGCGGGGCAGCTGAACGCCGCAGGCGCGCGGGTGGCCCGGTTGGGATATACCGTGGGGACGATCCACCCACAGATCTTCGCGTGGGGCTGCTTCTGGACACCCCGTGACGGCGCCGCCGAATTCACGGGCTGGCACGGCGTAGAGCACAGCGATGCTTACGTCGGCAGCCCGGTGCAATTCGTGCGCGAGCACAAGCGAGCCTTCCGGCGGCGGCTCGCAGACCTGGACGCCCAGCATGACCACAAGGTGCTCCACGAACTAGAGGCGGACGGTATGACCGACTACACCGCTCTGCCACTGGAGTTCGGAAACGGTGCGGTTAATTTCTTAACGGTCGCGACTGCGGTTCCTGAGGGATTCAGCGACGATGACCTGGAACGCCTCGCCGCACTCGCCAACCTGCTCGTGCCGTTGGTGGAAGTATTGAATGCGCGGCGCATGACGCTCGGTTTGCTCGACGCTTTCGTCGGCCCACGCATCAGCGCTCGTATCCTTAGCGGCCAAGTGAAGCGCGGCGACGGCGACCGCATCGATGCAGCATTCTGGTACTCGGATCTGCGAGGCTTCACCGCGCTGAGCGAATCGTTACCGGCGTCGCAGTTGCTGCATTTGCTGAACGAGTACTTCGAGAACTGCGCCGCGGCCGCTGCCGCGCGCGGCGGCGAAATCCTGCAGTTCATCGGCGACGCGATTCTGATAGTGTTCGAGATCAAGCGGCCGGGGGATGAGGAGGTAGTCTGCGATGCCGCACTCGACGCCGCGATCGACGCTTTTGCGTCCATGGCGGTGGTCAACCACCGGCGGCGCAATGCCGGTCTGCCCGAGATCGAGTTCGGCCTTGGCCTGCATATTGGGACAGTAACGCATGCCAATGTCGGCTCCCCCAATCGGCTTGCGTTCAACGTTGTCGGTCCAGCGGTAAACAAGACCGCGCGGCTTCAGTCGATTACCAAGGAAGCCGGCGTGCCGCTGCTTCTGTCGAAGGAGTTGGCCGCTCATATCAAACGCCCGATCCGTTCGATCGGGCACTTCGACCTACGCGGCGTCAGCGGTCCTCAGGAAATGTTCACCTTGGATATGGAACTTTAATCTCTTATGCATCCACTGTTGACAGAAATGGCGAAGAATTTGATGCAACGAGGTTCGCTATGGGGGATTCACAAGGGGGTGCTCCCCTTGTTCGTAACATGATTGTTGGCAGCAGAACGTTACCCATATGGGTTCCGGCTCCGCGGGTTTAGGAAGGATACTCCCCGCCGCGGCCAAACTTACCTGGGGTTCGAAACTCATGAGTTAAACGACGGCCCAAAACCCACGCGGCCGCACTCATGAGCCAGAATTTGCGCGCTAGGTCACGCGATTTTGTTGGGTACCCCCTACGAAGCCTCACAGTCCGCGCCCGATTCAAGCCGGCAGTTCGCTTTTCACGATAGCAAAGTGGGCTTCGCCAAGCGCTACGATCGCAAGACCCCGATTACGGCCGCCGAGCTACTGAACGACCGGGTATTGCCGTTCTTCGAGGAGCACGGCATTGCGCTCAGCCGGGTGCTCACCGATCGTGGCACTGAGTATTGCGGCAATCCCGAGCGCCACGAATGCCAGCTGTATCTGGCGGTGGAGAACATCGATCACACGCGCACCAAGACCAAGAGCCCGCAGACCAACGGCATCGTCGAGCGCTTGCACAAGACCACGCTCGATGAGTTCTACCGGGTGGCGTTTCGCAAGAAAATCTATACCTCGATCGAGGAGCTGCAGCGTGATCTCGATGCTTGGATCAGCGGCTACAACGAGCAACGTCCGCATCAAGGTCGCTGGTGCTTCGGCAAGACCCGATGCAGACCTTCCTCGATTCCTTACCCATCGCAAAGGAGAAACTTATGGCCGCCTGACAATGAACGATTACACACACAATTCCAACATCGTCTGTCAGGTCGAGTCTTGACTTTTACAGCCAAGGTTGACAAGACTCGCATCGATAGTGTCCGACAGGTCGAGTACCGATCTCTACTGATACCGCCCGAATGACGCCTACGATTGCTGAAATGCCGCTCCTCCTAACACCCCAGTTCCGATATGGGGTCTCCTCCACGATTGATGATACCTAGATCGGTTTGGCGATACAGATAGTTGCATTCTCGCATTAGGCTCACTACCGTGCTTCTTAACTGCGCGTTGTGCCGATCAACCTGGAGCCGTGGGAGCAGCGCACGATGTCGAGATCGAAAACGCGCTTGAGCAAGCGCGCCCAACTCATACGGGCCGGCGCGCTATGCGCGTGCGCATGCTCGGCTGCGTGCTCGACGATGGCCTCCTGCGGTGGACTGGGCACGATCGCCGCGCGCAACTTCGCGTGCGGGGCGAGCACACCGTGGAAGCGGATCAGGTGCAGCCTGGGGCGCGGCACCAGGGCTGCGAGCCGTTGC
>JBKKAO010000017.1:0-18964 GCA_046714645.1 Burkholderiales bacterium
AGATCGCCGAGATGAAAACCGGCGAAGGCAAGACCCTGGTCGCGACATTACCCGCGTATCTAAATGCTATTCAGCAAGAGGGCGTGCATGTGGTGACGGTGAACGACTATCTGGCCGCGCGGGACTCCGCGTGGATGGGGCGGGTCTACGAATTTCTTGGTTTGAGCGTCGGCGTCAATCTGCCATTCCACGAGCTTTCACACGAAGAGCGCCAGGAAGCTAAGCGCAAAGCCTACGCCGCGGACATTACCTACGGTACCAATAACGAATTCGGTTTCGACTACCTGCGCGACAACATGGTCTATCAAACGGCCGACCGCAGCCAGCGCCGCTTGAGCTATGCCATCGTGGACGAGGTGGACTCCATCTTGATCGACGAGGCGCGCACGCCGCTCATCATCTCGGGCCAAGCGGAGGACACCACCGAGCTTTATCTCAAGATCAATGCGCTGGTGCCCAAGCTAAGCAAACAGGCTCAGGAGGTTGGCCAGGCTGAGGCCGACGGCCCAGGCGATTTCAGCGTGGACGAGAAAGCGCATCAGGTGCTGCTCACCGAGGCAGGGCACGAGCGCGCCGAAGAGTTGATGGAGAAGGCGGGGTTGCTGGCCGAAGGCACGAGTCTCTACGATGCTTCCAACATTACCTTGGTCCATCATCTTTACGCCGCCTTGCGAGCGCATTCGCTGTTCCATCGCGACACCCACTATGTGGTGCAGAACGACGAAGTGATGATCGTTGATGAGTTCACTGGACGCTTGATGCCTGGGCGCCGGTGGTCCGAAGGCCTACACCAAGCCGTCGAGGCCAAGGAGGGAGTACGTATCCAGCGTGAGAATCAAACGCTCGCGTCCATCACCTTTCAGAACTATTTTCGCATGTACAAGAAGCTGGCTGGCATGACCGGTACGGCGGATACGGAAGCCTTCGAGTTTCAACAGATCTACAACCTGGAGACCGTGGTCATCCCTCCGCACATGCCCATGGTGCGCGAAGATCGCATGGACCAGGTCTACAAGACCAAGCAAGAGAAGCTGCAGGCCATCCTCAATGACGTCAAGGCCTGTTACGAGAGCGGGCAGCCGGTTTTGGTGGGAACCACCTCCATCGAGAACTCCGAGGAGTTGTCGAACTTTCTCACCTCGGAGAAGTTTTCCCACCAGGTATTGAACGCCAAACAACATGCGGGCGAAGCGCAGGTGATCGCTCAGGCGGGGCGGCCCAAGATGATCACCATCGCCACCAACATGGCGGGCCGCGGTACGGACATCGTGTTGGGCGGCAACCCGGAGCCCGAAATCAACGGCATTCGCCAGGACGAGAGCCTCTCCGATGCGGACAAGGACGCCAAGATTCGCCAAGTGCGCGAGAACTGGCAGGAACTGCACAATCAGGTGGTTACCTCCGGCGGCTTGCACATCATCGGCACCGAACGGCACGAGTCCCGCCGCATCGACAACCAGTTGCGGGGCCGGTCAGGCCGCCAAGGGGATCCAGGGTCGAGCCGTTTCTATCTGTCCTTGGACGATCAGTTGCTGCGCATTTTCGCCGGCGACCGCGTGCGCATGATCATGGACAAGCTAAAGATGCCCGAAGGCGAGGCCATCGAACATCCCTGGGTCACGCGCGCCATCGAGAACGCGCAGCGCAAGGTGGAGGCGCGCAACTTCGATATCCGTAAGCAATTGCTGGAGTACGACGATGTCGCCAATGATCAGCGCCGCGTCATCTACCAGCAGCGCAATGAACTGCTCGAAAGCAGCGACATTACTGAGGCCATCGTGGCCATGCGCGAGGGAACCCTCAACGACGCCGTCAACGAGTTCGTGCCGCCCGGATCCGTCGAGGAACAATGGAATATTGCGGGATTGGAGAAAACCTTAGCCGGAGAATTCCTGCTGGATCTACCCATTCAGCAATGGTTGAAGGACGACGAGACTCTCGATGAGGAGTCCCTGCGCGCGAAGATTGTTGAAGCCGGACACGCACACTACCGCGACCGCATGGAATCCGTTCCCTTCGAAGGACTCCATCAATTCGAGCGCAGTGTCATGCTGCAAACCTTGGATAGTCACTGGCGGGAGCATCTGTCCGCGCTGGACCATCTGCGCCAAGGCATCCATTTGCGCGGTTATGCCCAGAAAAATCCCAAGCAAGAGTACAAGCGAGAAGCCTTCGAGTTATTCTCCGCCATGCTGGATGCGGTGCGTAACGAAGTTACCAAGGTGTTAGTCACGGTGCAAATACGCAACCAACAAGACGTAGAAGCGGTTGAGGAGCCCGTCGAGTTGACCAACGTGCGTTACCAGCACGCGGATTTCACCACGGCCGGGGCCGAAGGTGAAGCCGAAACGCTGGCTGCGGGAGAGGATCGCAAGGCGCAGCCCTTTGTTCGTGGCGCAGGCAAGGTGGGCCGCAACGATCCCTGCCCCTGTGGTTCGGGCAAGAAATACAAACAATGCCACGGTAAGCTCGCTTGAGCACTTCCACATGGCGGTTAATCTTCTTCCCCCCAAAGAGCACGCGCTTCATCCCATAGAGGGCGTGCGGCTCGGCGTCGCGGAGGCAGGGGTGCGCAAAGCCCACCGCAACGATTTGCTGGTGATCGAGCTTTGCGAGGGATGCGGGGTGGGCGGCATGTTCACGCGCAATAGCTTTTGCGCCGCGCCTGTGATCCTCGCAAAGCAACACTTAGCAAAAGCCCAGGGCATACGCGCGCTGGTGATCAATACCGGTAATGCCAACGCCGGCACGGGCGAAGATGGTATTGCGCGAGGGCGGAGTGTTTGCGCTGCCCTCGCCGAACGTCTTCAGCTTGATCCCGAGCAGATATTGCCGTTTTCCACCGGCGTGATTTTGGAGCCGCTGCCGGCGGATCGTATCGTGGCGGGATTGCCCGCCGCCATCGCCAACTTGCGCACCAACGAATGGGCGCATGCGGCCCAAGCGATCATGACCACGGACACGATACCTAAGGCCGTCTCTCGCCGCATTCAAATCGGCGGGCATGAGGTCAGCATTACGGGCATCTCCAAGGGCTCCGGGATGATTCATCCCAACATGGCCACGATGCTGGGTTTCGTCGCCACCGATGCCGGGCTCTCCAAGACCTGCTTGGATCGCGCTTTGGTTAATGCGTGTGAGGCCTCCTTCAACTGCGTCACGGTGGACGGCGATACCTCCACCAATGATTCCTTCATTTTGATGGCCACTGGCAAGAGCGCGGTGAAAATCACTCGAGCCGAAGGCGCTGCGTTCACCGCGTTCACCCACGCGCTCACTGAAGTGTGCATCGAACTGGCGCAAGCCATGGCGCGAGATGGCGAGGGCGCCACGAAATTCATTACTCTCCATGTGCAAGGCGGGCGCAGCCGCGAGGAATGCAAGCGGGTTGGTTTCGCCGTCGCCCACTCACCACTGGTCAAGACCGCTTTCTTTGCCTCCGACCCCAACTTGGGGCGGATCCTAGCGGCCATCGGCAACGCGGGTATCGAGGATCTCGATGTGTCGGCGCTCGAAGTGTATCTGGACGATGTGCGTGTGGCCTCGGGTGGCGGGCGCGACGCGGCCTACCGGGAAGAAGACGGTCAACGGATAATGAAGCAAGACGAAATCGAAGTGCGTGTGGTGCTGCATAGGGGAGAAGCCAGCGCCCAGGTGTGGACCTGCGATTTTTCCCACGAGTACGTTACGATCAATGCCGAATACAGAACGTAAGTCCTGATCGAATCCCATGGGTGAGTTGGACCGTTTTATCCCGAGATTGGACGATCTATTGGATCGTCTTGAGCCCTTGCTCCCGCCGCGGCAGGCCAAGCTCGATTTCGCGGCGTCGGTAGCGTTTCGCTGGCGCAAGCGCGGTTTTAGAGGCGGCCTCGAAGCGGTGAGCGTGCCGCACGGCATTCGGCTCGGCGATCTCAAGGGAGTGGACCGGCAAGCCGAGCTGATTACCCGCAATTCTCTACAGTTTGTCGAGGGGCGTCCGGCCAACAATGTATTGCTTACGGGCGCGCGCGGCACTGGGAAATCTTCCTTGGTTAAGGCGGTGCTCAACGAGTTCTCGCCGCGAGGTTTGCGTCTGGTGGAGGTGGAGAAGAACGACTTGCTGGACTTGGCCGACATTATCGAGATACTGGTGCGGCAACCCTATCGCTTCATCTTGTTCAGCGATGACCTGTCCTTCGAGGCCGACGAGCCCAGTTATAAGGCGCTCAAGGCCGTATTGGATGGCTCGGTGGCGGCCACGCCTGAGAACGTGCTGCTCTATGCCACCTCGAACCGGCGTCATCTCATGCCGGAGTACATGCGGGAGAATTTGGAGACCCAGTATGTGGGCGATGAGATCCACCCTTCCGAGACGGTGGAGGAAAAGGTTTCCCTCTCCGATCGATTCGGCCTGTGGATCTCCTTCTATCCCTTCGATCAGGATGAATACTTAGCCATTGTTCGCCACTGGTTGCACCGCCTTGGCGTGGCCGGTACGCAAAGCGAGCAGCTTCGTCTCGAAGCTTTGCAATGGGCGCTGATGCGCGGATCGCGCAGCGGGCGCGTGGCTTGGCACTTCGCGCGAGATTGGGCGGGGCGGCACGGCGCTCATTGAACGCTTGAGCGAACGTCCACTAACCGAAGTGTCCGTCGGCATCTGTATGCGTGAGGATGGCGGCTTCCTCCTGGCGCAGCGGCCCGTGGGTAAACCCTACGCGGGTTATTGGGAGTTTCCTGGGGGTAAGGCGGAGGCGGGCGAGAGTGCGGCCCGTGCCATGGTGCGCGAGCTGGAAGAAGAACTCGGCATCGAGCCTCTGGAATACTATCCTTGGATCACTCGCGCCCATCACTACCAACATGCCTCGGTGCGTCTGCGTTTTTTTCGCATTACGCGCTGGCGGGGGGATTTCGTTTGCAGAGAGTTTCAGCAAATCACCTGGCAGAGCCCAGGCGTAACAAGTGTTGCTCCGATGTTGCCTGCCAACGGACCTGTTCTGCGAGCGCTCGAATTGCCTCCGATGCTCGGGATTTCCCAGGCGACGGAACTGGGTGCGGCAGCGTTTACGCAACTCCTTGATCAAGCCCTTTCCGCCGGCCTGCGTTTCGTGATATTGCGGGAGAAATCCTGGCCGGAAAATGCCCTTCTGGATTACGGACGCGATATCTTGAATCGGTGCCGCGGTACCGAGGCGCTGTTGGTGCTCAATAGCGAACCGGCGCTTGCCCGCAAGTTGGGCGCCGATGGCGTGCATCTCACCTCGAAGCGCCTCATGGCAGCCAGTAAGCGGCCTCATCTGAAGTGGTGCGGAGCTTCTTGCCACAACCGCGAAGAACTGGACCAAGCCGCTCGTCTGGAATTGGACTACGTTTTATTAGGACCCGTACTCCTCACGCACAGCCATCCCGGACAAGCGGTGCTGGGATGGGAGCGGTTCGGCGAGCTGGTGCGCGACTACCCGCTACCGGTCTACGCCCTGGGAGGGCTTAACACTCTGGATTTGCATCAAGCCTGGCGTCATGGCGCGCACGGAATCGCGATGATGCGCGCAGCTTGGAGCAACAACGCTTAGCGTTCGTTGCTGGGGGTGCCTTCCGGGTCGGGCTCCTGGTCCGCAGGCACCCGGTAAGACTCGGTGGCCCACTGACCCAGATCTATCAATCTACAACGCTCCGAACAAAAGGGCCGGTAGCGGTTGGAGGGCGCGAACACAGCGGGCCGGCCGCAGTTCGGACAACTCACCGTCCGCGCAGGTTTGGGTTTTAGCGGGTCGTCCATCCGTCGGGGAAATTGCAGAAGGTTAGCTCGAAGGGTACGTCGGTTAGGCTGAGCTTCGCGCGCGTCGCGCTGGTGGCTGAGGTGAAGCGGATGTTGAGCGCGTACTTGTTAGCGCTGACTTCGGGAACGCAGTCGTAGTGATCCTCCACCTGGATACGGACCAATTGGACCGTGCGCCCTCCCATCATTTGTTGAAACACTCCCTGGTTGGCCACTTGGCTAGAACCTCGGCCGCTGTCGCGCAATATACGCAGCACGATATTGATGCCCGCGCGCAGAGGCTGGAAAGGGCCGAGCCAGTTGCGCAGGTCAGTGCGCCGCTGCTCCGCGCTCCCGTGTAGCCAGTAATGATAGGTGGGCAAGTCAAATTCGCACACGCCGCCAGGAATGGCGGCGCGCTGCTTGATGCCCATGAGCCAATCGTTTTCGCGCAACTCCTGCCCAGTCTTGCCGGACGATTGGAACAGGCCAGAGGTCGCCTTTTCGATGTCGGTCAACAGGCCGCGCAGGGCTTCCTCGGAGATGGCCGGGTTAGTGCGCAGCGTTGCGAGGGCCTGTTTGAGCCGCTCCAGATCCTGCATCAACTCGGACTTCAAGTCCGCCCGCCCCGAAACATCAAGAATTTCGAATATCACCTGCATGGCCGCGTGATGATGGGGCGGCTCATCTTTGCTGGCGAAAAACTCGGCGCGATCGTACAAGTCCTCCATGCGGAGGAAAGTGCGCACTCTTTCACTTAAGGGGAACTCGTAGTAGATCACGAAGATTGGTTATCGGTACCGATACTGAAACGGCACCAAGTATTCCTCAAAACCGGAGCAAAAGTAAACTAATTGCACGATAGATGGCTTCCATTCGATGCTGTTCGAGCGAACTCAAGATAGCTTTCATGCAGGCGGCCGACTTGCGCATGCAGTTCATCGAGGGTTCCTTCGTTCGATATCACGTCATCGGCCGCCTCAAGTCGCGCTTGCCGGGAAGCCTGTGCCGCCATGATGGCCCGCACCTGGGGCTCGCTTAGTTGGCTGCGCCGCATGGTGCGGGCTAGTTGAGTCTCTTCGCAGCAGTCCACCACCAGAACCCGCTGGTACAACTTGGAATAACCGCCTTTCTCAACCAAGAGCGGTATGACGACAACGGCATAGACTCCAGAAACTTGCGCGAGGCGCCGAGCGGTTTCCTGGCGGATCAGTGGATGGAGGATCTGTTCGAGCTGCTGGCGCGCCTCGTCATTGGCGAATGCCTTGTCTCTCAGAGCGGCCCGGTTCAGGCTCCCGTCCACGTGGAACATCTCCGGTCCGAAGGTGTGTCGTAGCGTCGGCATGGCCTCGCCCTGGGGAGTGGTCAACTCCTGGGCGATGAGATCCGTATCGACCACGGCGGCGCCTAGTTGAACGAAGCATGCCGCAGCAGCGCTTTTGCCCGATCCAATGCCGCCGGTCAGGCCTACAACAAACGGAACGCGCTTAGGAAGTGTCAAAGAAGAAATGGCAAATAGCCGCGAAGCAAGGACTCGCCCCAGAATAACGCAATAACCCCCCCCAACACTAGATAGGGTCCGAAAGGGATGGGAATATGGCGGCCGTGCCGGGCAAAAACGATAAGTCCTATCCCAATGAGGGCTCCCAACACGGAAGACAGAAGAACGATGGGTAGCAACATTTTCCAACCGAGCCAGGCGCCCAGTGCGGCGAGCAATTTGAAATCGCCGTAGCCCATGCCTTCTTTCCCGGTGGCCAGCTTGAAGAGCCAGTACACAGACCAAAGGGCGAGATAGCCCGCGGTTGCACCAATCACCGCATGGGTGAGCGGGACGAAGGTTCCCTTAATGTTGAGGAGCAGTCCTGCCCAGAGCAGAGGTAGGGTGATATCGTCAGGTAGGAGTTGGGTATCGATATCGATGAAAGCCAATGCGATCAAGGCCCAGCAGAACAGCAAAACCCCCGCGCCCGCCCAGGTTGCGCCGTAGCGCCAACCCGCATAGGCGCTCACCAGCCCCGTCAGAAGCTCGATGCACGGATATCTCAGACCGATGCTCTTACCGCAGGACGCACACCGGCCTCGCAAGAATACGTAGCTCAATACCGGGATGTTCTCAGAAGCCCGGATGCGATGCCCGCACCCAGGGCAGCTCGAAGGCGGCACGAAGAGGTTGTAGCGATGGTGCTTTGGTGTGCTCTCACCTTGCAGGTCGGAGCACTGTTGCCGCCACTCGCGCTCCAGCATCTTGGGCAGCCGGTGAATCAAGACATTCAGAAAGCTCCCGACGCACAAGCCGATCGCCAGACAGACCCAGGGGTAGAGGGCAGTATCAGCGAGGGGAGACAACCAGTTCACAAGACTATTCTCAATTTAGAGGAAGGGATGGGGCCACCAAAAAAAAGCCGGCGCAACGTGATGCGCCGGCTTCGGAATCGTGCGTCGCTACTAGACCACCTGCCCCATCTTGAAGATGGGTAGGTACATGGCCACCACCATGCTACCAATCAGAGTTCCCAACACCACCATAATCATGGGTTCCATGAGGCTAGCCAGGGCATCCACTGCGTCATCGACTTCCGCTTCGAAGAAATCAGCGACCTTGGAGAACATGCCGTCCAGAGAGCCAGACTCCTCTCCAATGGCTACCATTTGAATCACCATGTTGGGAAAAACCTCGCTGTTTTGCATGGCAACTGTCAAGCTGGTTCCCGTACTGACCTCGCCCTGAATTCGTTTCGTGGCTTGAACATAGACGTTGTTTCCGGAGGCACCCCCCACGGAATCCAGAGCCTCGACAAGAGGCACGCCCGCCGCGAACATCGTGGCCAAGGTACGCGTCCAGCGGGCAATAGTGGCTTTGCGAATAAGGGCGCCGAAGACGGGTATCTTCAAGAACAAGCGGTCCATAACTATTTGCATCTTGACTGATCGTTTCCAGGTATAGAAGAAGAACCAGAATCCGCCGCCAATGCCGCCAAAGATTAACCACCAGTATTGGACGAATACGTCGGATATGGCCATCATAAAAAGCGTTGGGCCAGGCAGATCCGCTCCGAAACCCTGGAAGAGTTGTTTAAAAGCAGGAATGACGAAGATCATGATGATCGCGGTGATGACGAACGCAACCACGATGATGGAGATGGGGTAGAAGAGCGCGGACTTGATCTTGTTCTTGATCGCAAGAATCTTCTCTTTGTAGGTCGCAAGCCGGTCCAGCAAAGTGTCCAGAATACCCGCCGCTTCGCCCGCCCCCACCAGGTTGCAGAACAAGGCGTCGAAATAGAGCGGGTATTTGCGGAAAGCTTGATTGAGCGAACTCCCGGTTTCTACGTCCGACTTGACGTCGAGAAGGAGCTTTGCAACGGCAGGGTTGCTGTGGCCCTTACCGACGATATCGAAGGCCTGTAACAAGGGCACGCCCGCCTTCATCATCGTAGCCAGTTGGCGCGTAAAGAGTGTGATGTCCTTATCCGATACTTTGCCGCCTCTGGCTTTGCGCTGCTTCTTGACTTTGACCACGGAGATGCCTTGGCGGCGCAAGGTGGATTGCACAAAGGCCTCTCCGGTGGCGCGCATGTCGCCTTTGACCAATTTGCCGCCTTTGTCGCGCCCTTCCCAGTGGTAGGCATGTTCCTTAACGTCGCGGCGGTTGAGGGCTGGATTCGCTGTTGCCATGGTCCTGACTCCTAAAGAAGACGTTCATTCATTGGTGATGGCTTCGATTTCCTCTAGCGAGGTCACGCCTTGCTTGACCTTTAGCAAACCGGATTGCCTCAAATCCTTCACGCCCTCACGCTTGGCTTGATCGGCGATATCGATGGCGTTGCCGTTCTTCATGATGATGCGGTTTATCTCATCGCTTACGGGCATGACTTGATAGATTCCCACTCGCCCCTTGTAGCCCGACCCCCCGCACACGTCACATCCGACGTTGCGAAATGCAGTCCAGCGGCCGTCCAGATCGGACTCTGCGAAGCCCGCTCTCAGTAACGCCTCGGGTGGAATGTCCGCTGGCTGTTTGCACACGCATAGCCGCCGGCCTAAGCGCTGGGCGGTAATGAGTATTACCGAGGTAGCGATATTGAAAGGGGCAATCCCCATGTTCATCATACGAGTTAGGGTGGTCGGGGCGTCGTTTGTATGCAACGTGGATAAAACCAAGTGCCCAGTTTGGGCGGCCTTGATGGAGATCTCGGCGGTTTCTATGTCGCGAATCTCGCCCACCATAATGATGTCTGGATCCTGGCGCAGAAACGCCTTCAAGGCAGCCGCAAAAGTTAGACCAGCCTTGTCGTTGACGTTGACTTGGTTAATGCCAGCGAGATTAATCTCCGCGGGATCTTCCGCCGTCGAGATGTTGATGCCCGGTTTGTTGAGCATATTGAGGCAGGTATACAGGGATACAGTCTTGCCCGAACCCGTCGGGCCGGTGACTAAAATCATGCCGTAGGGGCGGCCGATGGCATGCAGTAATGCCTCTTTTTGCTCCGGCTCGTAGCCCAGCGCCTCGATCCCCAGCGTGGTGCTCGATGGATCCAAGATCCGCAGTACGATTTTCTCGCCATGCAAGGTGGGGAGCGTGCTGACCCGGAAATCGATGGCCCGGTTCTTGGAAAGCACCAGTTTCATGCGGCCATCCTGAGGGACGCGTTTTTCCGAGATATCGAGCTTCGAGATCACCTTGATTCGAGAGGCGATTTTTTCCTTGATAGCCAGAGGCGGTTGGCTCACCTCACGTAATTCGCCATCTGTGCGATACCGAATACGGTAGAACTTTTCATAGGGCTCGAAGTGAATATCCGAGGCCCCTTGATTGATGGCATCCAGCAGCGTCTTTTGGATGTACTTCACAACCGGGGCGTCGTCGATTTCGACGCTTGTGGTTTCAGGAGCAGCGTCCTGCGCCACCATGTCGTCGAGTTCGGCGCCGTTGTCTTCGTCGGCTAAGTTGGAGAGTGTGGCCTGAGCCTGCTGAGCGACCTTGGCGAGTAAGGATGCGAGCTTGCTGTCCTCTACCACGACGGGCTCGATATGCAGTCCGGTTTGGAACTTGAGCTCGTCCATCGCCGCGCGATGTGTCGGATCGGAAAAGCCGACGAACAGACGATTGCCGCGTGCATAAAGCGGGAGTGCGCGCTTGCCGTGAAGCACCTTGGCCTCCAGGTACTTCACAGGGAGATGCTCCAGATCGATGCAGCCTAGATCGAGCAGCGGGAATCCGAAGGTACTGGCTGCAAACTCCGCTATTTCGGATTCCCCGAACTTTTTGGCTTGCAGCAATTGTTCAACAAAGGTGATGTTTCCGTCGTTGGCCCTAGCTTGAAAGCCTTCCGCTTCTCGCTCCTTTAGCAAGCCCTTCTGGACCATGGCCCGCGCGAGTCCGCTGAGTCCTCCTGGGTGAGTGGCTGTCACGATTGCTAGTGAGCAGGCTGAACCGTGACTAGGCGTAGAGATCTGGACCCACTTATGGCCGGCGGCGTGACGGGAGAGCGGGCGCTCAGTTGGCGCCTTGCATTGGGCGGCGCGTCTAGATCGAACATTTCTGTTTGACAGCGGGGATCATCAGGTCGTCGAGGGATATCGACTCCCGGTCTGAAAGATTGAGCTATTCCGGGACCCCTGCGTGGGTTAAAGGCTAACGATGCAGGAGCACTTCGAGCACGAACTTGGTTCCCAGGTAGGCCAAAACCAAAGCCAGAAACCCGCTTAGGGTCCAGCGCAAGGCGATGCGCCCGCGCCATCCCCACAGTTGGCGCCCCAGTAGTAGGGCGGCGAAGATGATCCAAGACAAGATCCCAAAGACCACCTTGTGCGTGAACTGGAGTGGTTTTCCGAATAACTCTTCGGAAAAGAACATTCCAGTGGCCAGGGAGAGGGTAAGCAGGGCGAATCCTAAGCCTAAAATTCGAAACAGCAGCGTTTCGAGGCTCAGCAATGGAGGAAGATTCTGTAAAAAGGCCGGTAGCGCGGCTCCATGGAGGCGGCGTTCCAGCACTGCCATGAGTAAAGCTTGAAGCGATGCGATGGTAAAGAGGCTGTAGGAGAGCAAGGACAGCAGCAGGTGCGCGCGAAACAGTCCCAGGTGGGTATGGGTGAGGGCTTTGCCCGCGGGTAGAACAAGGCTAGCGCAAACAACGATCGCTGCCACGGCATAGATGGGTACTTGCAGGCCCGTAAGACGCTGCTTGAAATTCGCTAGCCAATAAATCAAGGCGGTCAACCAGATGATTAGCGATAAGGAAGTCCCTACGCCGAGACGCATTTCTCCATCCGAGAACAAGGCTTGAGCCAGCAACCCGCCATGCCCAAGGAGCGGGACAACGGCCGCGATTTGCCATTGAGGACCTACCTGGTGAATTGAGCGTGACAACGTACGCCAAAGGCTCGCACCAAGGGCAGCGTAGAGTGCCGAGACCAATAGATAGACGGGGGGATGCGTTAAAATCGAATTGTTCCTGTGGCGGTTACCCAGGGCGCTTGAGCGTTAGTCGTCGTTGCGAGCGCCGTCCAAGTCTACCGCATCGTTGATCCAGCGTTCACACACCGTACCCTAGATAAGTTGTACTTAGGCATTTAATCCTTTCCCCCGTCCATGTTTGAAAACCTCACCAACCGGCTCTCGGGTGTCGTCAAGACGCTGCGCGGTCACGCGCGCCTGACCGATGCCAATCTTCAAGACGTTTTGCGCGAAGTGCGTATGGCATTGCTAGAAGCCGATGTCGCGCTGCCCGTGGTGAAGGACTTCATGGCCAAGGTAAAGGAAAAAGCCTTGGGTCAGGAGGTGCTGGGAAGTTTGACGCCAGGGCAGGCCTTGGTGGGTGTGGTTTACGAGGAACTGACCGCGGTCATGGGTGGAGCGGCGCAGGGGCTTAATCTCGCCACCACGCCGCCCGTGGTCATCTTGATGGCCGGCCTACAAGGCTCCGGTAAGACGACTACCTCGGGCAAGCTCGCGCGTATGTTGCTCGAGCAAAAGAAGAAAGTTTTATTGGTGAGCTGCGATGTTTATCGCCCCGCCGCCATCGAGCAGTTGCAAACTCTGGCCAAGCAGGTGGATGCGGATTTCTTTCCTTCGCAACCTAACCAGCGCCCCCTGGATATCGCCCAAGCGGCGCTGCACCACGCGCGCACGCATTATCACGACGTGCTCATCATTGACACGGCGGGACGCCTGAGTATCGATGAGGCCATGATGCGAGAGATTCGCGACCTGCACACGGCCATCAACCCCGCCGAAACGCTCTTCGTTGTGGATTCCATGCAGGGCCAGGATGCGGTGAACGTGGCGAAAGCCTTCGCGGACGTGCTGCCGCTCACGGGCGTGGTGCTAACCAAGCTCGATGGCGACGCCCGCGGCGGTGCCGCGCTTTCCGTGCGGCATGTCACCGGCAAGCCCATCAAATTCGTGGGCTTGGGGGAGAAGCTGCCAAACCTCGAACCCTTCTACCCGGAGCGCATGGCCTCGCGCATCATCGGCATGGGCGACGTGCTGTCCCTGGTGGAGGACGCACGGCGCAACGTCGACGTCGAGGAAGCGCAGAAGCTGGCGAAGAAGGTCAAAAGCGGGAAGGGCTTCGACCTAGAGGACTTCCGCAGCCAGCTACTGCAAATGAAGAAAATGGGCGGGATGGGCGCATTGATGGACAAGCTGCCGGCCCAATTGACGCAAGCGGTTCAAGGTGCGCAGATGGACGAGAAGGTGATCTACCGCACCGTTGGCATCATCGACTCTATGACCCCGCAGGAACGAACCAAGCCAGAGCTCATCAAAGCCTCGCGCAAGCGGCGCATCGCCACCGGTTCAGGAGTCAGCGTGCAAGAGGTCAATCGCTTGCTCAATCAGTTCGAGCAGATGCAGAAAATGATGAAGATGATGAGCAAAGGGGGCGTGCAAAAGATGATGCGCGCCATGAAAGGAATGATTCCGGGAATGCGTTGAACCCGTTACGCATTGCCAGGCTTAAGGAGAAGTGCTTTGAATAAGTGGTTTTTTGTGGTTGTCCTGTGGATGACGAGTTTGGGTCTGGCCAACGCCCAGGATTACGCCCGCGAGAAGCGCTGGGCCGACCAGATCGTTCCTGGGTTGCTGGTGGGCGATGCCGTTTGGATCGAGCAGAAGGAAGGACACAAGTTTCTCGGTATTTTCACCGCAGCCGAAAAGCCACGGGGTGCTGCCATCATTGCCCACGGCCGTGGTTGGAGTCCGGATTTCGAGCTCTACGGGGCTTTGCGGCAAAAGCTCGCTGAGCAAGGCTATACCACGCTCTCCATTCAGCTTCCCATCCTGGGTGGCGGGGCCAAGATCGGCGACTATATTCCCACTTATCCCGATGCGGCCGAGCGCTTTCACCTTGCTACCGAATTTCTCAAGGCCAAGGGTTTCAAGAACATATCCATCGTGTCCCATAGCTTGGGCGCCACCATGGCAAACCAATACTTGATTACGGTTGATAAGACCGATGTCAAGGCCTGGGTATTCATCGGCATCATCAACGGCCTGGAAGAAATGTTCCGCATAAAGATTCCCGTGCTCGATGTTTTTGGGAGTAAGGATTGGGAAATTACCCAGGTAGGAGCCTACGAGCGCAAGAAGCAGATCATGAAGATCACCGACTCTGACCAGATTGTGGTTAAGGACGCGCTGCATTTCTTCGAGGGACGAGAGGATGAGTTGGCCAAGGTGGTGACGAGCTTCTTGGACCAGGTCTTCCATGCCGGGAAACCCGAACTGGCGTCCAGCCGCTAGCGGCCCGATCCCCTTTCCTGCCCAAGTTCGTCTTGATCCTTGTGAGTCGCGGGACTAGAATCCCGCCCCTTGCTTTTTAGGATACATAGGACTAGGCCCATGGTAGTGATTCGTTTGGCACGCGGTGGCGCGAAAAAGCGTCCCTTCTTCAATGTGGTGGTTACGGATTCGCGTAACGCCAGGGATGGCCGGTTCATCGAGCGCGTGGGTTTTTATGACCCCAAGGCACCGGAAGGACGGGAGTCGCTGCGCATCGAATTGACGCGTTTAGCTCATTGGCAGAATCACGGGGCGCAGTTGAGCGCAACGGTTTCCCGTTTAGTGAAACAGTTTGGCCGCGCCGCCAAGCCCGCTTGATCCGCTTGATCGTATAGTGCTGTTGGGGCGCGTAGTCGCCCCCTTCGGAGTGCAGGGCTGGATCAAGATTCAGCCCTACACGGAAGCCCCCTCGGGTTTGGAGAACTACCCTGAATTCTGGGTGGGTACCAAGGAACCCTATGGCCGGTTTGAAGTTGAGCAGGTAGCGGTTCATGGCCGCAGCGTCCTGTGTAAGCTGAAGGGTATTTCGATCCGCGAAGAGGCTGCCCGCCTCAGAGGCTGCGAGGTGGGCGTGCTCCGGCGTGAGTTACCGCAGAGCCACCCCGATGAGTTCTATTGGGCCGATCTTATCGGGGTGGCGGTGATAAACACCGAAGGTATCGCGTTCGGAACCATCGCCGAGATGATCGATAACGGCGCGCAAAGTGTGATGGTGGTAAGCGGAGAGCGCGATCGGATGATTCCCTTCGTTCCGGCCATCGTAATAGAAGTTTCGTTGGAGGAGCGGCAGGTGATCGTGGAGTGGGGGGCGGATTTTTGAAGCGTTTCGACGTCGTCACCCTGTTTCCGGAGATGTTCGATGCCATCACGCGCTCGGGCATTACGCGCCGGGCCTTTGAGGCTGCCGTCTACGAGCTGGTGCTGTGGAACCCTCGGGACTTCAGTCAGAATGCCTACCGGGCCGTCGATGACCGGCCCTATGGCGGGGGGCCAGGTATGGTCATGATGGCCGAACCTCTGGAAAAAGCCATCAAGGCGGCGCGACAGCGGCAGCGCAGTTCCGGAGGCAGGGACGCTATGGTGGTGTACCTCACGCCGCAGGGCCGAAGCCTGACCCAAGGGCTGGTCACCGAGTTGGAGCAGTTGGACGGACTGATATTATTGGCGGGTCGCTATGAGGGCGTGGATGAGCGCTTGATCCAGAGCCAGGTGGACTACGAAGTCTCCATCGGCGATTACGTATTGTCGGGGGGCGAATTGCCGGCCATGGTGTTGATGGACGCCATCATCCGGCGCATTCCCGGGGTGCTGGGGGATAATGACTCGGCCTCGCAGGATTCCTTCGTCAATGGCTTGCTGGATTGCCCGCACTACACGCGGCCGGAGCAATGTGACGATCTGCCCGTGCCGGCGGTGCTGATGTCTGGCAATCACGCGGAGATCGATCGATGGAGGTTGAAGCAGTCCCTGGGGCGCACGTGGCGCCGGCGCCCGGAATTGCTGGAAAAGATGAGTTTGAATACCGAACACAAGCGCCTGCTGGAAGAGTACAGGCAGGAACTCGGTGAGCCGTAATCCAAGCGATCCCTAGCTTAGGGCCGGGGAGATTTCGGGAAACGTGGTTTGATAACGGGTTAGCAAACGGGAGTCAGTCAGATGAATTTAATTGGACAAATCGAGCAAGAAGAGATCGCGCGCTTAGGAAAGAAGATCCCCGAGTATTCTCCAGGGGATACCGTGATCGTGAACGTCAACGTGGTGGAAGGCGATCGCAAGCGCGTGCAGGCCTACGAAGGCGTGGTGATCGCGAAGCGCAATCGGGGCCTCAATTCTAGCTTCATTGTGCGCAAGATTTCCTCCGGAGAGGGTGTGGAGCGTACCTTCCAAACCTATTCTCCCTTAATCGCCAGCATCGAAGTCAAACGCCGGGGCGACGTGCGGCGCGCGAAGCTCTACTACCTGCGCGAGCGTTCCGGCAAATCGGCGCGCATTCGCGAGAAGATTTCGGCGCGCGAAACATCGGTGGAATAGCACACTTGGTATCGCGAGATGCGGTAGAAAAGGCGGCGCGAGCCGCCTTTTTTGTTGGTGCTTCTTTCGATGCAAGGGCCGTTGATAGAATGCAAGCATTATGCGTATCGGGGTAGTGTATCGGGGTAGTGATTCTGCAGAAGTTTAGTGAAACCTCCGCTTGAGATCGGTTCGGGATACTCGGCACGCATCGCGGTGCCCTTCGCCGTGATCGGCGTGCGCACGCGAAACGAGCGTCTGGTGGGTTTGGAGTACCTCCCACCGGGTGCCGCGACTTTGGCCCCCATCGACACGCTTTCTAAGGAGGTGAGCAGGCAGTTGAAAGCCTTCATCCAGGACGCGCGTTTTCGTTTCGATCTGCCCCATGAGGTTCACGGCACCGATTTTCAGCGCCGCGTATGGGATAGGGTCAGTACGATCCCGGGCGGTCAAACCCAGAGCTACGGAGAAATCGCTAAATCCATCAAGACCTCTGCCCGCGCCGTGGGAACCTGTTGCGGCGCCAATCGGCTACCGCTCCTCATTCCCTGCCACCGCGTGGTGGCGGCCCACGGCATCGGAGGTTTCATGCGTACCCGGTCCGAGGGGACGGCATTGAACATCAAGCGGTGGTTATTGCGTCACGAAGGTGCGGTCCTCTAATCACAACGAGCCCATGCTCGACGCTTTTTGCGACAGTCTGTGGTTGGAGGACGGCCTTTCGCCCAATTCGCTGAGCAGCTACCGGCGCGACCTACTGCTCTTCTCCCAATGGTTGCAACGGAGCCGAAAGCTACTTGCGGAAGCGGGCAAAACCGATGTTCTGGGGCACCTTGCCGCGCGAATGCAGGCCGGCGCTAAGCCGCGCTCAGTGGCCCGGCAGATCTCTGCGCTGCGCCGCTTTTATGGCTATCTCCTGCGGCAGAACCTTTGTGCTGAAGACCCCACCTTGCAAGTGGAAGCGCCCAAGCTTCCCCGCGCGCTGCCCAAGAGCTTGAGCGAAGCAGACATCGAAAATCTTCTGGCCGCGCCCGATTTGAACACCGCCCTAGGGCTGCGCGATCGAGCGATGTTGGAGCTGCTCTACGCGACCGGTTTGCGCGTGACCGAACTCATCACGCTGGCGATGAACCAACTGAGCCAGGACATGGGAGTGGTGCGCGTGTTGGGCAAGGGCAACCGCGAACGGCTGGTTCCGGTAGGCGAGGAGGCCTTGGACTGGGGGGCGCGCTACCTGCGCGAAGCTCGTCCCGCGGTTCTGGGCGCGCGCGGTAGCGATGCCTTGTTCGTCACCGCGCGCGGTGACAGCATGAAGCGCAATGCCTTTTGGTACCTCATCCGGCGCTATGCGCTACGCGCCGGTATACAGAAGGCGCTTTCCCCGCATACGCTGCGACACGCGTTTGCGACCCATTTGCTAAATCACGGCGCCGATCTACGCGTTGTGCAAATGTTGCTGGGCCACGCGGACATCTCCACCACTCAGATCTACACCCATGTCGCGCGCGAGCGCTTGAAGCAACTCCACGCCAAGCATCATCCACGAGGATAGCCATGACTCTTGCCGTGATTATTTTGGGATACCTGACGGGTTCGGTGTCCTTCGCCGTGGTGACGGCGAAGCTCTTTCGTCTGCCCGATCCGAGGACCTACGGTTCGGGAAATCCCGGAGCGACCAATGTACTGCGCAGCGGAAAGAAATTGGCGGCTTTCATAACGCTCCTAGGCGATGCAGCCAAAGGGGTTATCGCTATTTGGATCGCGCGCGTCCTGCTGGCGGATAGCCCGCAACTCGCGATCGGTGTGGCATTCACGGGGCTGGCGGCCTTCCTGGGGCATCTCTATCCCATATTCTTTCGCTTCAAAGGCGGCAAAGGTGTGGCCACGGCTTTGGGAATCCTGCTGGCGTTTCATTGGATGCTCGGCACTGCCGTCTTGGTAGTTTGGTTGGCGACCGTGCTGGCTACGCGCTATGTATCCCTGGCCGGCGTTGTGGCAGCAGTGACCGCTGCCCCCATCGCGCTCTACTTGAACGCCAGCACAGCGATGGCCTTGGCCGTGTCGGTGATGGGGCTGCTAGTCCTCTGGCGCCATGCTGGCAATTTGCACAGGCTGCGTGCCGGAACGGAAAGCAAGGTGTTCGCGAAGAAGACTTTAGATTGACGATAGCTCCGCCAGATCCCATCTCGGATGCACGCCGAAGGAGAGGGACGGCACGCCGGCGCGCAATCTCAAAGTGCCCGCCAGAGCAATCATGGCACCGTTGTCGGTGCAAAACTCGAGTTCCGGGTAGTAGACCTTAAAACCATGCTTGGTCGCAGATTCGTTCAACGCGGCGCGCAAGTGCTGGTTGGCGCCGACCCCTCCCGCGACGACTAGACTCTCAATTCCCGTGGATCGCATGGCGGCCGTGGTCTTTGCGACCAGCA
>JBKKAO010000018.1:0-3068 GCA_046714645.1 Burkholderiales bacterium
CATGCCTATCCGGTTGTTACCCTCAATGATCGAGGGTATGATGCCTGTGCCATGCTCATGGACATTCATCAACGCGACGATCTTCCGTTCCCGCACTCCCTTCCAGACTTCCAGCGGCTTTTCCCAGACGACGAAGCCTGCGTACTTTACCTGCTGAAACGGCGTTGGCGCGGCGGATTCGTCTGCCCGTATTGTGCGTCGGTGGGCGATCCCCTTCGATTTCCCAGTCGCCCCAGCGTCCTTCGATGCCGCAAGTGCCGACGTAACACAGGGTTGACGGTGGGGACGGTGATGGAACGTTCGCATACGCCACTGAATGTCTGGTTCTGGGCTTCCTATCTGGTGACCAGTCAGACGCCGGGCGTGTCTGCCGTGCAGTTTCAGCGGCAACTGGGCATCTCCCGTTACGAGACGGCTTTCCAGATTCTCCATAAGCTCCGCGCCGGCATGGTGCGCCCAGATCAGGATCGGATAGGCGGCAAAGCCGACGAGCACGTCGAAGTTGACGAAAGTTATGTCGGAGGACGAACCCGCGGAAAAGGCCGGGGCGTCCACGATAAAGCCCTTGTCGCCACTGCCGTTGAGGTCCGGCAGCGAACGCCTGGGACCAAGCTCGACACGCGCAAGGGCGGGCGCTACGCCGGTCGTGTTCGGCTCGCCGTTGTGCCTGATCGTAGCGCGAAGTCGCTTTGCGGTTTCGTTGAGGGATCGGTTATGCCCGGCACAAAGATCGTCACTGATGACTGGGGTGGTTATGCCGGCCTCACCAAGCGTGGCTACGATCACCTCGCCGTCGCCGAACGCGGCGATCCGCAGATTGCCGAAGAGTATCTTCCGATCATCCACCTCGTCTTCTCTAATCTGAAGACCTGGCTGATGGGAACCCACCATGGCGTCAGTCATAAACATCTACAGACCTACCTCAATGAATTCACGTTTCGATTCAACCGCCGGTTCTACCCGTTCAACGCGTTCCGCTCCCTGCTTGGAATCGCAGGAGATGTAGCGGCCCCAACCTACGCCGAACTTTATTCTGGCGAATGGTCGCACCCTAGCTGTTGCAGGTGAGGGTAACAACCGGATAGGCATGCTTCGATCGGCAGGAGAACCTCACCAAGCTCCTGCAGAGCCTCGCTCACGACGCGCCCGAGAACCAGGTCGATGATCTCATCCGGTACCGCCTGCGTGAGATGTTCAAGCCGGTGCGCAAGACGGGCTACGAAGACGTGCTGCCCCTGCCCAGGCTGGAAGAGGTCGCCGACCGCGTGCGCAGGGGGCGTGTGCTACTCGTCGTGAGCCCGGATTCGAAAATTCCACCCGAAGAAGTGCAGAAGTTCTTCGAGGGCCTCAGCCAGAAGAACAACTTGAGCGTGCTCACCGGCGACAAGACCGCCATGGGCAGCGTGGAGAAGGCCGCGCGCCAACTCTTCGCGGCGCAAAAGGCCGATGGCCGCATCCCCGCAGGACATCCGCAGCGGGACGACTTGGAGAAAAAGCAGCAGAGCTACGAACAGGACTTCAACTCGACCATCCTCAACCTGTTCGACAAAGTGCTGTTTCCCCGCCACCGCGCCGGAAAGATTGACCTTGCCTCCAAACCTTTGGATATGACCCGCGACGCGAAGAAACCCTTCAACGGTGAGGAGCAGATCGAGAAGACGCTGGCTTCCAACCCGCTGAAGCTCTACCTCGACGTAGAAAAGGAGTTCGACGCCATCCGCGACAAGGCGCAGGACCTGCTTTGGCCGGAGAACCAGGACGAGGCACGCTGGTCCGATGTTGCTGACCGCTACACCGAGCAAGCCGGCATGCCGTGGCTGCCGCCCAAGGGCCTCGACACGCTCAAGTCGATCGCCTGCAACCGCGGGTTGTGGGAGGACCTCGGGAATGGCTACGTCACCAAGAAGCCGAAGAAGAAGCGCACTTCGGCCCAGGTGATTGCCGAGCCCGAACTCGGCGACGAGGGCAACGTGCGGCTGCGCGTGAATCCGCAGAACGCCGGCCCTGCGCCTCGCATCCACTACGCCGAGGAAGCGCCAGTCTCAGAGTCGAGCGCGCAACTGAAGGACAACCCATACACAACGAATGCTCTGCGGGTGAGCTTCCTCGTGTGCGACGTATCGGGCCAGTACGAGACGGGCGATCCGGTCAATAAGCTGGTTCTGCGCAATCAGCTTTCTGAGAAGGGTGGCAAGCGCAGCGTCGAGCTCTTCGTCGCCCCCAAGGGATCGATCCGCTACACGCTGGACGGCAGTGAGCCGCGCGAGGGCACGATGTACGAGGGGCCGATCGCGATCAGTGACGGCGAGGTGATACTACGCGCCTTCGCGGAGGCAGACGGGATCGAGGCCAAGACCGAATTTCGCTTTCAGGCCATGGGCAGGACGGGAGTACAGGTCGACGACGTGAAGCCCGGACGCCTGGTTTCGCGCACCGGCCGCAAGCTCGACTCGCGCGCCAAAACCTTCGAGGGGCTGAAGCAGGCGGCCGAAAAATCCGCCACCTTCGAAGGCGTCGCTCTCACCGTGGGTCAGGGCAACCAGATGATCGGCGTCAACATAGGGGATATCGCGGTGGACGCCGCCTTCATCGAAGCGCTGCTCGTCAAGGTGCTAGAGAAGTTCACGCCGGACACGCTGGTCACGATGACCTTCCGCAAAGCCCACTTTGCTTCGGGTCACGACCTCATGGACTTCGCAGGAAAGCTCGGGATTGAACTCCAGCAAGGCGAAATCGAGCAGTGAGCGAGCGGCCAAAGACCCTTGATTTCGGGGCGTCCAGAGCTTACGGCGCGCATCTCTTTCGTGTCGAAATCGCAGCGGCGCGGAACCAGTCGGTCGTTATCGTAGAGGACTATGGTTATCGAGGCCAGGAGGGAGGCATTCCGCGTGAAGAGGAACGCGTAATCCTGCCACGTCCGGTGTGGTCGGCGATCGCCGACATCGCGCGCCGCGAATTTAATGACCGCCTCAAGGCCGCTGGAGTTCTCACAGGCCGCTGGCACACCAGCACGAACCTGGTGGACCGGCTGCTGGGCAAGGAGTTGTGCGTGCTGGCGTGGGCAGCGG
>JBKKAO010000019.1:0-5982 GCA_046714645.1 Burkholderiales bacterium
GGGTATGTCCATCGTTTTCAGGAGAGTGGTGTGGAGTGAACAATGGGCTACCCTATTGGCGCGACGTGGGCACGGTCGATGCGAATTGGGAAGGAACCTTGATCTGACGCATATCACGCCGAACCTCAATCTCTATGATCAAGACTGGCCCGTTTGGACTTACCAAGAGCAACTGCCGCCGGCGAAGTTTGTGTTCGACGACGAGGGCCGGCGCGGCATGGCAGTGGACTCAAGCGTATCAGGAGGATGCATCATTAGTGGATCCGTGGTCCGGCGCTCGCTGCTATTCTCCAACGTACACGTGCACAGCTACTGCCACATCGAGGACTCGGTCATCCTCCCTGACGTGGAGATCCATCGCAACGTCAAACTGCGCCGCTGTGTGGTGGACAAGCGCTGCGTATTGCCTGAGGGATTCACTGCGGGCTTCGACCCTGGCCAGGACCGAAAGCGTTTCCACGTCACCGAAAAAGGCATAACCCTCATTACGCCTTCCATGCTGGGCCAGAAGGTATCGGTGCTGCGTTAAGGCGTTGAAAACTTCCCTCCCCTAGCAATTCGCAAGGCACTACAACCGAAAATTCGTATGACCGCCCCAAACCTTGACCTCATCTTTCTCTGGCACATGCACCAGCCGGACTTTCGCCATCATGCGACGGGCGAGTTCGTCCAACCCTGGGTATATCTACATGGCATCAAGGATTACACCGATATGGCTTGGCACCTGGAGCACTACCCGGAAGTCAAGGCAGTAGTGAATTTGGTGCCCATTCTCCTGGAACAGATCGAGGACTACGCAGAGCAATTTGCCACCGGGCGGATACGCGACCCGCTCCTGCGATTACTCGCCCGCGAGAGTATGGACGGCATCGGCGCGGAGGACCGTGCACGTATCCTCGATCAGTGCTACCGCGCCAATCACTCGAAAATGCTGGAACCCTTCGCTCCCTACCGCAGACTGCGCGAGATCTACGAGTACGTGTCCAAACAGCATGGCAAGGATTCGCTGGGATATTTGTCCGGCCAGTACTTCGCGGATTTGCTGGTGTGGTATCACCTGTCATGGACCGGCGAGACCGTGCGCCGCGAGCAACCCCTGGTCGTGAAACTCATGACCCAGGGCGAGGGCTTCACACGGGAGGACCGGCGCGCTCTATTCGATCTGATCGGAGCGCTCATGAGCGGATTGACCGCCCGCTACCGCCGCCTGCAAGAGCGCGGGCAGATCGAGATTTCCACCACACCCTACTATCATCCCATCGCTCCGCTGCTGATCAATCTGGCGAGCGCGCGCGAGGCCGTGCCCGATGCTCACATGCCCCAGGCAGCCATATACGCGGGCGGGCGGCAGCGCACGGCGTGGCATTTGACAGAAGCGCAGCGGCGTCACCGCGAGTGGTTTGGTACGCAACCCCAAGGCATCTGGCCCGCGGAAGGGGCTGTGTCCTGGCCTTTCGCAGAGGTGGTGGCCGAGCAAGGATTCACCTGGATGGCCAGCAGCGAGGGCGTGTTGCGCAATACGCTCGCGCGCGGTGGCGCCGCGATGTCCAACCGCGCCGCCTATCTCTACAGCCCCTATTTGCTTAATACGACGGGCGGAGAGATCTCCATCTTCTTCCGCGACGATCGTATATCCGATCTCATCGGCTTCGAATACAAGGATTGGCATGGGCGTGATGCCGCCAAGCACTTCATCGCGCAGATGGAGGAGATTCGCTCCAACGCCTCCGAGCACGAGACTCCCGTGGTGAGCGTCATCCTCGATGGCGAGAATGCCTGGGAGCACTACCCCTACAACGGCTTCTACTTCTTCAAGGATCTCTACGAAGCGCTGAGCACCCAGGACAACATCCACACCACCACCTTCTCGCGCTGCATCGCGCAGCGCAAGCAGCAAAAGGTGACCGAGCGAGCGCTGAGCGCACTGGTGACGGGCAGTTGGGTCTACGGCAATCTCTCTACCTGGATCGGATCTCCGGACAAGAATCGCGCGTGGGACCTGCTTTGCACCGCTAAGCAAAGCTATGACTTAGTTCTGGGTAGCGGCCGTCTCACGCCAGCCGAACAGGAAGCCGCGGCGCTGCAACTCGCCGCCTGCGAAGGATCGGACTGGTATTGGTGGTTCGGCGACTACAACCCGCCCGAGGTGGTGCAAACCTTCGACGAGATCTTCCGCGCCAGCCTCGATCAACTTTACCGGCTATTGAAACTCCCCCCGCCCGCCGCGCTGGCGGAGCCCATCAGCCGGGGCGGCGGTGCGCCCGAATCCGGCGGCGCCATGCGCCGGGCCGCATAACCCTTCACGCTTAGAACCTTCAACATGAACCCACCGGTCGCCCTCCTGCTCGGCGTGCACGCCCATCAACCCGTGGGTAACTTCCCCGAAGTACTCGACGACGCCCACGCTCGTTGCTACAAGCCCTTTCTCGAAACGCTCAATGAGTACCCCGAGTTCAAGTTCGCCATCCACTTCAGCGGTTGGTTGTTGCAGTATCTGTTCGACCGCTGTCCGCAAGACATGGCCCTGCTCAAGGGCATGGTGGATCGCGGGCAAGCCGAGATCTTTGGCGGCGGCGACACCGAGCCGGTGTTGGCCGCCATCCCCGCGCGCGATCGCATCGGCCAGATTGAAAGGCTTTCTGCGCGAACCCAGCAGCTGTTGGGGGCCACCCCGCAAGGCGCATGGCTGACCGAGCGGGTGTGGGAGTCTCAAGTGGTACCCGACCTCGTGGACGCCGGCATTTCCATGGTGACCGTGGACGACTACCATTTTCTGTGCGCTGGGAAAGCGCTGAACGAATTGGCTGGCTACTACACCACCGAGGAGGAGGACCGCCGGCTCGATCTGTTTCCCATCTCCGAGGGCCTGCGCTACCGCTTGCCCTTCGCCACAGCCCCGGACGCGGTGAGCTGTATCGAAGGCCTCGCGCAGAGCAATTGCCTTGCGGCGGCCATCTATTTCGATGACATCGAAAAGTTCGGCATCTGGCCCGAGACCCATGAGTGGGTCTACGGAAAGGGCTGGTTGCGGCAATTCATCGAAGGCGTGCTGGCCTCCCCCGCCATTCAAACCATGCACTTCGGCACCTATCGCCAGCGCGAGCGCACGCGAGGCGTGATCTACTTGCCCACCACCTCATATATGGAGATGAACGAGTGGACTCTCCCCGCCGAACAAGCGCATCGCTATGCCCGTCTCGTTCAAGACGAGAAGGCGCGCGGACACTATGAGCTAAACAAGCCCTTCTTGCGCGGGGGCATCTGGCGCAATTTCTTGACCCGTTACTCCGAATCCAACTGGATGCACCGGCGCATGCTCTCGCTGTCACGCCGGGTTGAAGCCTTGGCGCCCGTGCAACGCTCCACACGCATCATCGAATTGCTTTATCAAACACAAGCCAACGACGCCTACTGGCATGGCTTGTTCGGCGGGCTCTATCTGCCGCATCTGCGGCGCGCCGTGTTCAACGCCATCGTCGGACTCGAGGCGGAATTAAACACCTTGACGGCGCCTCCGGTGCGCGAGTCCGTCGACTTGGATTTCGACGGCCATGAAGAAATTTTTCTACGCAACGGCCTGCTCCAAATCGTTGTCCGCCAGGACAATGATGCCGCCATCATCGAGTTCGATGCCTACTCGCTGCAACATAACTTCGCCGATACCCTGCGCCGCCGGGAAGAACACTACTACCGCAAGATGTTCCAGGGCGAACAGGCTCACGCGCAAGGCGAGGGCATCGCCTCGGCCCATGACCGGGTACGCTTCAAGCATCCGATCGGCGCGCAGGACCTGCAACCCGACGCGCGGCCGCGCGCCCTGTTCGTCGATCGATGGATCACGGACAACGGCCATCTCGCGATCCAGCCGAGCTACGTACTGAACTTGTCTGAACCGGAAGAAGTCATCGCCTTCCAAGCTGACGTGCCGGGCGGCTACGTGCGCAAGCGCTACGAACTCTCCGACGGCCGCCTGCTGGTTAAATACGTTGCTCGCTCCACCGGCCCCGCACGTCTGGAGACTCAACTCAACATCGCCATGCCGAGCTGCGATGGCTTCTTGGGACGCTACGTATTCGAAGGCCAGGTCCCGGGTGGGTTCGGCCAAGTCCTGGACTTGGACTCCATGAGCGCCATCACCCTGGAGGATGGGGTGCTCGGCGGCTCCGTCGAAATCCTATGCAGCCGCCCCGCAAAGCTCAGAGCTGCCCCGCATCACACCGTCTCGCAATCCGAAGACGGCTTTGAGAAAATCATGCAAGCGGTCACTCTTGATTTGGTGTGGGAGATGGAGGCCGGCGAGAGCGATCTGCTGATCGCCGTCCAAGTAAGCCCCGAAGCACGCCAGCGCGCGACCGGGCCGCTAGTCGAAGCGGTGGCTACGCCGGTTGTCTGACCGGCCCGTCTAGCGTCACCGGCGCATCCGCCCGGCGGAAGCGCTCGATCACCGGTTTCAGCTCCGGCTTCACATACTTTTCGCTCATCCCGTTGAACAGATGGCCCGCTAGGCCGCGATTTAGATCGCTGGTTCCCATCACCCAATCGGCGATGGGGAAGGTGAGGTTCATGTTGCGCTCCATCATGATGCCCATGTTGTGATGCGCCGTGTGGTGGCGGCGAATGGTATTCACGAAGGGCATGTTGCGCACGAACCAATTCTCGTGGCAGTGGCAACAGTAGTGAAAGGTTTCGTAGATCAAGTACTGCCCCACGATGGTAATCATCAGAATATAGCCTGCATTCGCATTGATCACCCAACCCAGGGCAAGCGCGAAGGGAATCCCCATGCCGATGAAAGTGAACAGCGCGCGCCAGGGAAAGAAGATGATGCGAAACTCCCGCGTCGTATCAACCGTCATCACGTTGTCGCTGAAATATTGGTGATGCTGGCGCGTGTGCCGGTCGTAGATGGCGCGCAGCGCCCACACATCCACCAGACGGTGCATCACGTACTTGTGAATCCACCACTCGAACATGTTGGAGAAAAAGAACACCGGAAGAACCAACAACCACTCCCAGGTAGCGTTTTCGAGGTGCGTAATGCAGTACCAAAGCGTCGCGATGCCTGCGCCGTACATCACCCCGACGTGAACCAGCCCGTTGTACAGTGGGGAAATCTCGGACTGGTACTGCTCTCTGAACTTGCGCTGGCGTTCGGACATCATCATGGATTCTCCTCCGGAGGATCTGCTCTAGGCCGGCAGGATATCTAGAGCTTGGGGTGCGGGCAACCCGGATTCAATCTTTCAACGCGCGGCGGGTATACCGTACGGGCGGGCGCGCGGGTAGAGGGATCAAGAAGCCGTTCACCCTGATTAGGCGATGGGTTTAGGCATAGAGCGCCTGCATCATCTCATCTTCGCCAGTCCTCAGGAAAGCTGGTCCAACAAGGTTTTTCGCTTCCTTCAAATCCTTGGTGCCGAAGCCCTCGGTGACCCAGCGGTAGACGGGGGACAGCAGCTCGCGGGCTTCAACGAGCTTGCCCCGATACTGCCACAGACGGCTCAAGCTCGTGGCCGCGCGTAGCTCCAGCAGTTTTGTTTGCTGGCGCCGTGCGACCTCGACCGCCTTCAGGTACCAGACCTCCACCTCGTGCTCGGGCGACGCCAGCTGCTCCAGTAGCGTCCCCTTGATCCAGTACAGCTCAGATTCGGCGAACCGCTGATCGTTCTGGTTGAGCAGGCTTAAGGCGTCGGCCAGTTCGTTCAGGCCTTCTCGGGCTTGCCCCATGGTTCCGGCCGCCTCGGCGGGCCAGGGAACGCAGACCGAATAGTAATTCCCCATGCCCATGGATTTCAGTGCGGCCAAGCCGCGCTTCAGTAACCCTGTGCCCGCAGCGCCTGCACCAGCGCCCGCCCCGCGATGCAATGCCCCATCGATTCCCAGAACGGGAACCCCTGCTCGGACGACCTGGCGATCAATTCCTCCGCGACGCGCTGTGCCGCTGGCCATTCCTGGCGCCATAGATAGGTCCAGGCCATTCCG
>JBKKAO010000020.1:0-11836 GCA_046714645.1 Burkholderiales bacterium
TTGGTTCCGGCTCCGCCGGCTTAGGACTTGATCATCGTTCCAATCGTGCAGAACGCGGGAAAGAATATAAGCGTGCGCACGTGCCGGCACGAATTCGAGGAAACTGCCCTCCACAAGTTGGCATCTGGCATGAGCGCGGAGGCTTCGAACATGGGCTTGGCCTCCTGAATCGCGGCAGGAATTTCAAACAATATTCCTCGCGCGCCTGGATAGGCCTTGAGGATGGCTGCTAATAGAGGTGCCCTGTGCGCCGCCGACGTTCATGATCGTCGCAAAGCACGCGAAGTCGTAGGCATCGACGATAGCCCGTGTAACGAGGGCAGTGCTCGCGCTCATGGCATCGTTGAATACGCGCGCCTCATCTGGATGGCGTTCGCGATAGGCCCAGGGATCCATCACGTGTATATGATCAAACGCTGTCTCGCCCGTTGTGATGCTGTGATCGAGGTAACCCCAAGTGCGATACAGCCTGGCGCTGAAGACCACCCATGCGCGAAGCGAGCCTTCAGCGTCCGTACGCAGTTGTTCGGCCAACGGATTCAAGGCAAAACAACCGTCGCTCGTCTGAGCGAATACCCCAACGCTCATGAGCGCGCGCAAGAGTCGAAAGAGCGCCGGTGCATGGGTTCTCGTCGCTACCGCGAGCGCTCTTCATAGTGCTGCGCTCCGGTGCCGAGCTTATCAGCGATCCCCAATTCGGCGGCAACGCAGATGAGCTGAGAGACGCGATAGCCGTCGATCATCTGGCGTAACGTGGCTTGGGATACCTCGGGAATATCCGTCATGATGATTCTCTTTGAGGTGGGACTTACTCTGCCTTGATTCCGGCTTCTCGAATGATGGTGCCCCAACGAGCGTATTCCGCCTTGATATACGCGGCGAATTCCTCGGGCGATTCGATCACCGGCTCGCCACCCTGCGCGGAAAACCAGGCGCGCGCCTCGGATGTACTCAATATCTTCGCGATCTCGCCGTTGAGGCGGGCGATGATTTCCTTGGGGGGTGGTTTCGCCGTTTCTTCGGTTGCAACCTAGCAGGTTGCTAGTGATGATGGCCACCCGGCCCGTGCACATGGCCGTGGCGCAGTTCTTCCTTCGAGGCTTTCCGCACATCGGTGACATGACAAGAGAATACGACCGTCTTGCCGGCCAGCGGATGATTCCCGTCAACGGAGACCGTTGAGTCAGTCATGCCCGTTACGACATAGAGGGTGCTCTCGCCGGAGTTCTCGTTTTGGCCCTCGAAGCGCATCCCCACCTCAATGTCCTTGGGAAAGGCCGAGCGCGGCTCATCACGGATCAGATCCTGGTCGAATTCGCCAAAGGCGTCATGGGGTTTCAAGGTCACACTGCATTGATCGCCCGCTTTCTTGCCTTCCAGCGCGGACTCCACCGCGGGGAAGATGCCGTGATGCCCGCCGTGCAGGTAGCTGATGGGCTCGGCGGTTTTTTCGATGACATCTCCGCCGCCCTCGGTGAGTTCATAGATCAGCGACACAACGGCGTTCTTAACAATCAACATTGAGGCAATTCTTTCACGAGTTGTAGAACATCTCGCGCGTGATGGCGCGGCGCCACCCCGGTGAAAACGTGCCGCAAGACGCCTGTTGTATCTATCACGAAGGTGGAGCGGGAAACTACCAGCCTGTGCTTCCCCTCGAAATCCTTCTCCTGCACTACGCCATACTTGCGGCATACTTCCCCGTCCGCGTCCGAGAGTAGGCGTACCGCCAACCCATGTTTATCCCGGAAATGGCCATGAGACACACAGTCATCCATGCTCACGCCCAACACAACGGTATTGGCTGTTTGGAAACGCTCATGGAGTTCGCTAAATTCAATAGCCTCGATGGTGCATCCAGGGGTATCGTCCTTGGGATAAAAATACAGAACCACATTGCGCCGGCCCTTCAACTCAGCGAGACTCACAACGTCCATATCGGCGTCGGGTAGATCGAAATCGGGAGCCTGATCGCCGGTCTTCAACATGTCGGATCGCTATTGAGGTCGCTGGAAGAAAATGCACGCCGCTAAGGAGTGCGCGATGGATTCTATCTTAGTTTTATTTTTCCACTCATGGCATCCGCATGACTCAGGCATTCACTTCAACGCTGTTTGGAAATCTTAGTCCCGGTAACTTCTTACGGCGCCACTGGCAACGAAAGCCCCGCCTGATCCGTGCGGCGTTTCCGGCGTTTCAAGATTTGCTGTCTCCCGGTGATCTGGTCAAGCTGGCTTGCCGTGAGGATTGCCGCTCTCGGCTCGTCGTGAAACAAGGACGGCGCTGGGAAGTTCGGCACGGTCCCTTCGCCGCCAAGGCACTGCGCGCACTACCCCATAGGGGTTGGGCGCTCCTCGTGCAGGATGTCAATCTCGTACTGCGAAGCGCTCACGATCTACTCATGCAATTTCGCTTCATTCCCTACGCGCGCATGGACGATCTCATGATCAGTTTGGCGCCCGATGGCGCAGGTGTGGGACCTCATTTCGACAGCTACGACGTGTTTCTCCTACAAGGCCGTGGGCAACGGCGCTGGCAACTCAGCACGCAGAAGGATCTTGATCTCGCCGAAAACGCCCCCCTTCGGATTCTCAAGCGTTTTCGAAAGCAGGAGGAGCATGTGCTCGGCCCCGGAGACATGCTCTACCTCCCGCCCGGAGTTGCTCATAACGGAGTGGCGGTGGGTCAGTGCATGACCTACTCCATAGGATTTCGCTCTCCATCGTTTCAAGAACTGGTCAGCGGATTTCTCCTTCATTTGGACGACGAGCTTCGCATAGACGGTTTGTATCAAGATCCCCGCCTCGAAGTTACGAGTAACCCTGCCCAACTCCCCGCGCGGATGATCGAGGCCGCGGCTTCGCAAATCGCCAGGCTGGATACTTCCCGATCGCGCATCGTGAAGTATTTGGGGATCTATCTCACGGAACCCAAGTCACAGGTGATATTCGCTGCCCCCACCGCTCCCCTTTCGAAGGCTAAGTTCTCGCGAGCTTTAAGGCTCCGAGGGATTGAGCTAGACCTCCGCACGCAGATGCTGTGGTTTGAAAAACATCTGTTCATCAACGGCGAGCACGTAGAGCTCACGAGCACCGAGGAAAGGAGACTGATCGAGTTGGCCAATAGGCGCGCTCTTCACCCCGAGGTCATCGCGGACTACGACACTTTGGATAGGCTCTACGACTGGTACCGGGCGGGCTATCTGCTCGCCGCCTAGCGCTTGCACCGCACCACGCCTATGGAACAGACTCCAACCGTACGCCACTTCGAAGGCCTTGCACACTACGAGGTCGCGATGGATGAACTGCTTGCCAGTGCGCGCTCGCGCATTCGCGTGTTCGAACCCCAACTCAGCCCACGATTCAATAGCACTCGCCGTTACGAGGTGCTGCGTGATTTCTTGCTATCTAACCGCGCCAATCAGACCAGAGTTTTGGTCCACGACGCGAGCGTGATCGCGCGAAATTGCCCGCGCCTTGTTCAGTTGTTGAGGCAATACAGCTACGCGGTGCTGGTTCACGAAACATCGGAAGAGGCCAAGCGAATCTACGATCCCTTTAGCGTCGCGGACCATCAAAGCTATGTGAGACGCTTTCACCACGAGGACAGCCGGGGCGTTACAAGCTCAGATGACGAGGCCACCGCTCACGAACTCTCCCGCCGGTTCGACGAGATGTGGGACCTCTCCTGTCCCGCCGTGACGGCGACCGTGCTGGGGTTATAAGCAGGCTAGGATCCAGCGGAATAGGAAAAGTAGCTCCGAACCCCTAGATTTGAATCCAAATCTTGGTAGAATCTGCGCCCGATCGTTGCCGGTCCCGGCCTGACGATCTAAAATTTCTCTTAATGTCTAAGGAAACTCGATGAAACAAGCACTCCTCGTTGGTGCAATTCTGGCGATCGCTTTGACCGCCTGCGGCAAAAAAGAAGAAGCCGCCCCGCCTCCAGCCCCCGCAGCCGAGGCCCCGGCTCCTGCCCCGGAACCCACCCCCGCGCCTGCTGAGCAACCTGCAGCAGCTCCCGCCACTGAAGCTCCCGCTGCCGCTCCAGCCGAGCAGAAACCCGAAGAGAAGAAGTAAAAGCGTTTACAGCCGTACCGTGAAAAAGCCGGCGATTGCCGGCTTTTTTGTTGGCCTTGCTAACTTGTTGGCTCAATGCCCGCTAATCGATAGACAGCCAGGGTGTGCCGGCATCTTGATAGCAACGGAGATGTGTCCTTTGAACGTCCCCGCCGCCGCTTCAATGGCGGATCTCACCAGGTCTGGACGGTTGTTCTCCTCGCTAAGGTGCATAGCGACCACCATCCGAAGCGCTCCGGCAGGATCGACTTGTCTTAGGATATCCATGGCAGCGTCATTGTCCAAATGACCCCACCGGCCGGAGATGCGGCGCTTGAGCGCCTCCGGATAGCGGCCACGCCGCAATAGGCCCGCGTCATGGTTGCATTCCAGCAACAAGGCGTCGCAGCCGGTTAAGGTCGTCACCATATGCGGCGTCACACCTCCCGCATCGGTTAGCAAGCCGAGGTGATGCTTACCGTCCGTAAATACGAACTGTGTGGGCTCGCGCGCATCGTGAGGTACCGGATAGGGCGTCATTTGCAGATCTCCAATGGAGAAGGGCCGGTAACCCTGGATGAAGTTCACCTCGCAGGATTGGAAGCGCTGCTCCATGCCGCGCAAGGTGCCTGGAGTCATCCAGATGGGCAAGGAATAAGTACTCGCTAAGCGGGCGACGCCACCGGCGTGATCGTCGTGTTCGTGGGTCACTAGCACGGCGTTAAGGTCGCTCGGTTCGAGCCCCAAACGCCGTAGCCGCTGTAGAGTCTCCGAGAGACTGAATCCGCAGTCCACGAGGACGCGGCATCCGCCTTGCTCGACGACGAGCCCGTTACCCTGGCTACCGCTGCCCAGCGCGGCGAACCTCATTCCTTCATGGGGTGCAACGGTAGGAACAGGCGTGTAGCGCTAACGGAGGTCGTCCTTGAGTAGCGAAAGGATCCTCGAAGCCGTATTGGATCTCTCCGGTTGGCCTTTCGCATTGAGCACCCGAACCTCGGATCCGGCGTCGGCCTCGTTCACCGCCACGCGATACTGATCCGGGTCTTGTTTCTTGGAGTTGCTCTTGAAGAAAGACCAAAAGGAATCATCCTTCTTCGCGGTTTCGGGGTCTTGATATCGCACGAAGTACAAACCGCTAGACCGGTCTCGGTCTTGTACGGTGAATCCCAAGCGGTCGAGTGCTAGTCCCACACGGCGCCAAGCCCGGTCAAAGTCGTCCTTGACCTCCAAGACAGGGGTCCCATCGGCTAGCTTTGCCAGCGCGGCTCGCGGCTCCGGGGGTTTAACCGCCTCTCGCCGCTCTTCGGCCACGACGGTGTCGCTGGCGCCCAGGCGCAACATCAGTTGCGCCAGCATTTCCATCTCTAACTCAGGCTCGGTGGGGCGGGGTTGCCAGATCGTGGGATTTCGCCCGCCTCGATTGGTCTCCTTATAGGCCTCGTACATCCCCCGGTGAGTGATATACACCTCCGAAGTCTTTCCATCCGCGCCGCGCTCTAGGCGGCTGCGAAACTTGTCTCGCTCCGGCGTGGAGTAGGCTTGATCGATGACTTTCCCGAGCAATTTGCGCAAGGTCGATTGAGGTATCTTTGCTCGATTCTCTGCCCAATCCGTCTCGATAATGCCCAGATCGGAGGATTCCCGGTCGATGATGAATCCCATGTCCTGCCAGAAGTCCTTGAGAGCAGGCCATACTTGCTCCGCCGGACGATCGATCACCAACCATCGCTGGGTCCCCGCTCTCTCGATACGAAGGCCCGCCACCTGGGGGAGCAACGCGTCCGTCTTGGGCTTCGCGGGGCCTTCCTTGCTGTACTTAGAAAAGGAAGCCGGTCCACTTTCAGGCAAGGCGTAGCGATCGGAAACGGGTGGCTGAGCGAGGTCTTCCGGCACATCCAATTGTTTGCCGGACTTGGCGGACTTATAGTCCACCTTGCGGCCCTCTAGGATCTTCCCGGTACAACCGAGGAGTGCGAAGACGAGCAGTAGTAAGGCGGCGAGTAATCGGTGCATAGATCGAACGGTTGTTCCTGCTTAAGCTACGCGGGTTGAAGGCTGGAGGTAATTCCCGCTTGTTCCATGGCGCTCTTCAGCAATGGATGGAAGGAACTCGAAAGCGGGGTCATCGGTAAGCGTATGCCGCCGCGGATCCTTCCCATCCGCTCTAAGACCCACTTCACCGGGATAGGGTTCGCTTCTACGAACAGATGCCGGTGAAGCCCCAGCAAGCGATTATTGATGGAACGCGCTTTCTCGATGTCTGCCTTCAGCGCGGCGTCGCACATCTGGTGCATAGCAGCCGGTGCGGCATTGGCCGTCACGGAAATCACGCCATGGCATCCCATCAGCATGAGCGCCAGCCCGGTTCCATCGTCCCCGCTATAGATCCCAAACCCCTTAGGGGCACGCCGAATCAACTCGGAGCCGCGCTCGATATTTGCCGTGGCATCCTTGATACCCACGATGTTGCTCACCTCCGCCAGCCGAAGCGCCGTGTCGGTCTGCATATCGCAAACGGTACGGCCCGGAACGTTGTAGAGAATCGTTGGAATATCCGCTGCCTCGGCGATCGCGCGAAAGTGCCGGTAGAGGCCTTCCTGCGTGGGCTTGTTATAGTAGGGCACCACGGACAAACACATATCCGCTCCCGCCTTCTTGGCGAAGGTCTGCAGCTCGATGGCCTCGCGCGTGGAGTTCGCCCCCGTTCCCGCGATGATGGGAATACGCTTGGCGGCGTGCTCCACCGCCGTCTTAATCAAGCGGCTATGTTCCTCTACATCGACGCTCGGAGACTCTCCCGTGGTACCGACGACGACGATACCATCGGTCCCCTCCTCGATATGCCAATCGATTAGTTTCTTGAAAGCCGCCAAGTCAAGACCGCCATCCTCCGTCATCGGAGAAACGATGGCCACAATACTGCCAGTCAGCATGGATCCCTCGGACGCAAGTTTAGAGCGGGCTAGTGTAGCGCAATTCCCCGCGAAGATTCCCGGGGCGCGGCTAGCTTCCGCTTGCTTCGTGTCGTTGCGCCCAGACTTGGGAAAGATCGCTCGCGGCGACCGCGCAGATTCACGGATTGGAACGAGACGTTGCGAGAAATTCGTTCAGCAAGCGCATGATGGTCTCCAAGGCGTGGTCAAAAAGATTGAGCAGCGTCGGTCCGAGCAGTGGAATCATGACATAGAGCGCGAGAAAACCCACCGCCAAGGTCACGGGAAACCCCACGGCGAAGAGGTTGAGCTGGGGTGCGGCGCGGCTAAGGATACCGAAAGAAACATTCGCCACCAACAACGTCGCGATCACGGGCAAGGCGATCAGCAATCCGTACAAAAAAATATCGGCCCCCGATTGTGCAATCAGCAAGAAACCTTTGGCCGCCAGGGGCTGAGAACCAACCGGCAACACCCGGAAACTCTCCACTAGGGCCGTCATCACCAGATAATGGCCGTTGGTGGCGAGAAATATGAGTGTGGTGAACAGTCCCATGAACTGTCCTATAACGGCGGTCTGGGCTGATGTCTGCGGATCGAAGAACACCGCGAACCCCAAGCCCATCTGCAAGCCCATGAGTTGCCCCGCCGTTTCGGCGGCGGTCACTACCAGGCGTACCACGAACCCCATAGACAAGCCGATGAGCAATTGCTGTATCGCGATGAGAAACCCCTGCGCGGAGAACAAGGGGACGTTGGGAATATTCGGCAGCATCGGGCCGATAATCACCGCGATCAGGATCGCGAGCCCTATTTTCGCTCGCACTGGCACGTTGCGGTGACCGAGCACCGGCTCGGCGATAATCAAACCCAGAATACGAAAGAAGGGCCAGAAAAAACCCGTGAGCAGCGCTTCGAGTTGCGCCGAGCTGATGTTGACCACCGCGCTTATCCGATGAGGCCGGGGATGTCCTCGAATAGCCGCCGGGTGAAATCAACGAAAGTACTAATCATCCACGGCCCGGCAACCACTCCCGCGACGAACACCGCTAAGAGCTTAGGGATGAAGGACAGGGTCATCTCATTTATTTGCGTGGCCGCCTGAAAAATGCTCACTACCAATCCCATCACGAGCGAAGCCAGTAGCAACGGCGCTGAGATCAGCATGGTAATCCACAAGGTTTGCTGCACTAGGGAAAGAACGATTTCCGAGTTCATAGGGATCGGCTAACCGAAGGTGCGCACTAGCGAGCCGATCAACAAATTCCAGCCGTCCACCAGCACGAATAACATCAGTTTGAATGGCAGCGCGACAATGACTGGTGAGAGCATCATCATACCCATGGACATCAATACGCTCGCGACCACCATGTCGATCACAAGGAACGGCAGGAAGATCACGAAGCCGATCTGAAATGCTGTCTTGAGTTCGCTGATCACGAACGCGGGCACTAGAACTTTGAACGGTATGTCTTCCGGGCCCGCGAGGGGGGGAGAGTCGGATAACTTGACGAACAAGGCGAGATCGGATTCCCGTGTCTGCTTCACCATGAAGGCCTTCAGGGGCTCGCCCGCTCTGACAACCGCGTCGTTGAAGTTGAGCTGATTGCGCGATAAGGGTAAATAGGCTTCGTTGTAGATGCGCTCGAACGTGGGCGCCATGACGAAGAAGGTGAGAAAAAGCGAGAGCCCGATCAGAACTTGATTGGGTGGGGCTTGAACCGTCCCCAGCGCCTGCCGCAACAGCGACAACACGATAGCGATGCGCGTAAAGGCCGTCATCATCAACAACACGGCCGGCAAGAACGTCAGCGCCGTGAGAAAGAGCAGGGTCTGGATCGGCAAGGAGTAGGTCTGCCCGCCGCCAGGCGCGGGGGTGACGTTGAAGGCCGGCAATCCTTGCGCCAATGCCGGCGTCATTCCCCACAGGAGTGCGAGCCCCAGCGCTGTAGGCAACCCGGTTTTCACGGCTCGTTGATGGCCGTGTCCGGACTGGATTTGCCGTGCATGGCCCGCTGCAGCCAGGAACTAAAGGCCCCCGAAACCGCAGCCTCGGGAGGAACGGATAGGGGGCCGGCGGGGCGAGGCATGGAGTGCAGCGCGTTCACTTGGCCAGCGCCCACACCGATCACGATCCAAGTATCCGCCACCTCCAACAGAACCACTCTCTCCTTGGGTCCGAGCATCACGCCACCACGAATCTTGAGCAGACCGCCGCCGAAACGCTGGCCTGGAGACATCCGGCGCAAAAGCCAGGCGAATAGCCCGATGACCCCCAGTACGACGACTAAGGCGAAGAGAACCTGCAGAAGGCTATAGAGCGGACTGGAACCCGGCGGGTTCGGCACGCTCTGCTGGGCCCATACAGATTTCGAAAGGAACACGAGATAGGCGAAAGATGCGGAGCACCGCAACCGATTCATCGGTTAAGTCTGCGTAGCCGCTCTTCCGGAGCAATGACGTCGGTTAAGCGAATTCCGAACTTATCGTTGACCACCACCACTTCGCCCTGGGCCACGAGACAACCGTTGACCAGAACGTCCATCGGTTCGCCCGCCAGCCGGTCCAACTCGATGACCGAACCTTGCGCCAGTTGCAGAAGATTGCGAATCTGAATTTTCGTCCGGCCCAACTCCACGGTCATATGGACCGGTATATCCATCACCATCTCCAAATTTCCTGGGAGGGTTGCACTAGGTGTAGCGGACAATTCCTTGAAAACTGGCTTTTGGGGTTCTGCCACTGCGACTGCCGCCGCGGATTTCTGGTCTCGAGGAGGCTCGGTTGGCCCTTGCTCCGCCATAGCGGCGGCCCAATCGTCCGCGCTTAAGTCATCTTTTACGTCCTCTTCGGCCATCTCATTCTCCGGGCGCTACCTCGGTTTCCATCGCGCTAACACGGCGTTGCACCTTGAGTGCGTACCGGCCTTTGGTCAATCCGTACTGACACTCCACTATGGCTACTCCATCGACCTCGCCAATCACCGTGTCCGGCAAGTCCACAGCAATCACGTCTCCTACCTGGAGTGAGAGTAGTTCGCGCACCGTTAGGGATGCTTGGGCCAGCGTGGCGGCCATTCTCACCTCAGTATTGCGGATTTGGCGAGAAAGGGTCATCAACCACCGATTATCCCCCTCCTGGCGATCAGCCTGAACGCCAGCGTAGATCACATCGCGGATGGGTTCCAGCATAGCATAGGGAATGCAGACATGAATATCGCCGCCGCCCGGCGTGAGATCAATGGAAAAAGTGGACACGACCACTACGTCCGTCGGCATCGCAATGGTCGCGAACTGCGTATTCATTTCGGAGCGCAGGTACTCGAACTCGATCTCGTGCACGGACTGCCAAGACTTCTGATATTCCTGAAAGAACACATCCAGGATACGCCGGATGATGCGCTGCTCAGTGGCGGAAAAATCCCGCCCTTCGACGCGCATGTGAACGCTCCCGCTACCTCCAAAGAGATTGTCGATAATCTGAAACACCAAGGTGGGCTCCAACACGACGAGAGCCGTACCGCGCAAGGGTTTAATGTTGACGAGATTAAGATTGGTCGGGACGACCAAATTGCGCACGAACTCGCTGTACTTCACCACACGCACCGCACCCACGGAGATTTCCGCGGTCTTGCGCATGAAATTGAATAGGCCTATGCGAAAAAGGCGGGCAAACCGCTCGTTGATAAGTTCCAGTGCGGGCATACGCCCGCGAACGATGCGTTCTTGGCGCCCGATTTCATAGGTCCGAATGCCTCCTTGCTCTTCTCGCTCGGCTTCCTCCTCGGTATCGCCGCTTACGCCGCGCAGGAGCGCATCGACTTCTTCTTGCGAAAGGACGTCCTCAGCCATGTCTCTCCGAGTTCAGCCTATTGGATAACGAAGGAGGTTAACAACACGTCGATCACGCCCCGCTTGGGAGGAACGTCCTTCTTATCTGCTTTCGCACCTTCACCTTGATCGCTTCGGCGCTCGGCACTTTTATTCTTGCGTTTGGTGGAAGGGCGAATACCCAAGGGCTCGTTTACCGCCTGCCGAATCTCCACCCTTAGGCGGTTTTTTCCCTCGACGGTGGCCAACTCATCGGCCTGCTTGCTGGACAAAAGTAGCACTACACCGTTTCGAATCTCCGGCATGTGCTCCTTGATTCTCTCCGAGTACTCTTCCTTCGACAATTTCAAATCAACACCCACTTGCAAGTAGCGCTGCATATCGCCGGCGAGGTTTACCACAAACGGTTCCATGGTGAAGAATACAGGGACTTTTTTCTTCTTACCGCCGTCCTCACCGCCTCCATCATGTCCGTCGGCTTCCTCGTCTTCCCCGTCCTGCGCGAGTTTTTCCAGATTCGCTTGCTCGGACTTCTTGTCGTGCTTGCCTGACATGATGAAGAACGCCGCGCCGCCCCCGCCTACCGCGAGCAGGACCACGAGACCGGCGGCAATCAACAAAAGTCTCTTCTTCTTCTTCGGCGCGTTCTCTTCAGGAGCTTTTTCAACCTTTTGATCCACTGTTGTGGCCATGACTCACTCTCCAAGCTATTCGGTCCATCGCTCCACGGATCTCGGGCGCGAGTGGACCCCATTGGCCCACGACGTGAATATCGGCCTAGAGCAGCAAATCGTGAATCACAAAGTGTAAAGCGCTCAAAAAAACAATACGCTTTGGTGGGAAGTTTAAGTGTTTCCTAACGCAGGCGCAACGGGAGGCGCCAGACACCTCTCTCCGAGATCAAGACGGAGGGGGCTTGTAAAGAGCTGCGGAGGCTAGGCGAAGGTGTCCACTAACCCAAGGGCGACCCTCGCTGGCAGGTGCGGAGCCTCTGCAAGAGCGTCCGTGGAGA
>JBKKAO010000021.1:0-4514 GCA_046714645.1 Burkholderiales bacterium
GCCGTGCCGCGATGGCATTTACTGATCGCGATCCGGCGGTCCTGATCGTGGGCGGTGGGCACGCGGGACTTGCGATGGCCGCGCGCCTCTCGCAGATGCAGATCGACACGCTGATCGTCGACCGCGAGGCGCGCATCGGCGACAACTGGCGTCGCCGTTACCACGCGCTGACGCTGCACAATCAGATCCAAGTGAACCACCTGCCCTACGTGCAATTTCCACTGACCTGGCCCACGTATATCCCGAAGGACAAGCTCGCCAACTGGTTCGAGGCCTATGTCGAGACCATGGAGCTTAACTTCTGGACCGGTACCGAGTTCATCGGTGGTACGTATGATGAGGCGGAGGAACGGTGGTCGGCGCAACTGCGCCGTTCCGATGGCAGCACGCGCACCCTGCGGCCACGCCACATCGTGATGGCGACCGGAGCCAATGGTATACCGAAACTTCCGGACATACCGGGCCTGGCTGATTTCCGCGGCAAGGTCGTGCATTCGAGCGGATACGAGGATGGCGAAGCGTGGCGCGGCCGCAACGCGATCGTAGTGGGCACCGGCAACAGTGGCCACGACATCGCGCAGGATCTGCATTCCAGCGGCGCGCACGTCACCCTGGTGCAGCGGAGCCCGACGCTCGTGGTCAGCATTGAGCCCAGTGGCCAACTCGCCTATGCGTTGTACGACGAAGGGCCGCCGTTGGAGGACTGCGATCTGATCGCCTCGGCGACGCCGTGGCCGCTTGCGCGTCGCACCCACTATCTCCTGACCGAGCAATCGAAGCGCCACGATCGGGTCTTGCTCGAGGGGCTCGAACGCGCTGGCTTCGAGCTCGACTACGGCCCGGATGGTACTGGCTGGCAGTTCAAGTTTCTCACGCGTGGGGGTGGCTACTACTTCAATGTCGGTTGCTCGGACTTGATCGTCGAAGGCAAGGTGCGCGTGGTGCAGTATCGCGACCTCGAGCGGTTCGATGCGGCGGGTGCGCAGATGCGCGACGGCTCGAACCTCCCTGCCGAGCTGGTCGTGCTTGCGACCGGCTACCAGGGACAGGAGCATCTGGTGCGCAAGCTCTTCGGTGATGAAATCGCGGCGCGGGTCGGGCCCGTGTGGGGGTTCGGCAGCGAGCCCGAGATCCGCAATATGTATACGCGCACGCCGCAGGCGGGATTGTGGTTCATCGCGGGCGGGCTGGCCCAGTGCCGAATCAATTCGAAGTATCTCGCGCTGCAGATCAAGGCGTGCGAGGAGGGGATGATTGCGCTTGTAAGGGGGTGACCCCGTGCCCCGCTTTGTACGCGAGGGGGTAGACTGAGAAGTGCAATTGACAGGAGGAATGCATGCTTGCGGAGCGATTACGTATAGGAGCGGGCGCAGGATTCCAGGGAGATCGCTTCGAGCCGGCGATCATCCTTGCCGAACAGGGCGATCTGGACTACCTGGTGCTCGAGTGCCTGGCCGAGCGTACCATCGCACTGGCGCAGCGCAGCAAGCTGGAGAATCCGGCGTTGGGCTACGACAGCTTTCTGCAGCGACGCATCGAGCCGCTGCTGCCGGTCATGAAGCGCCGGGGTTTTCGCATCATCACCAACATGGGGGCGGCCAATCCACAGGCCGCCGCGCAGGCTATCGTCGAGATGGCCCGGCGCGCGGGCATTCCGGTCAAGGTTGCCGTGGTCACCGGAGACGATGTGCGTGCACAGCTTTCGCCCGACACGCGCATCATGGAAACGGGCCTTCCTTTGAGCGCTTGCAAGAGCGTGATTTCGGCCAACGCCTATCTGGGTGTGGAAGCGATGCTGCCGGCACTGGCCAGTCACGCGGATATCATCATCACCGGCCGCGTGGCGGACCCTTCGTTATTCCTGGCTCCCATCGCCCATCATTTCGGCTGGCGGCTCGACGACTGGGCGCGACTGGGGCAGGGTACCGTGATCGGCCATCTGCTGGAGTGCGGCGGCCAGCTCACGGGCGGATATTTTGCCGACCCGGGCAAGAAAGAGGTTGCGGACTTTTCTCATATCGGCTTTCCCATCGCCGAGGTGGACGCACAAGGGGAAGCCGTAGTGAGTAAAGTGGCCGGCACCGGCGGCCGCATCGATCTGGCCACCGTCAAGGAGCAGCTACTTTATGAAGTGACTAATCCGTCGGCCTATGTGACCCCGGATGTGGTGGCCGATTTTACGGGCGTGAAACTGGAGCAGGCCGGCGAGAATCGCATCCGCGTCAGTGGCGGGCGCGGGCAGGCTCGCACGCCTACCTACAAAGTCAGCATCGGCTACCACGCGGGATTTCGCGGTGAAGGCGAAATTTCCTATGCCGGCGAGAACGCCATGGCGCGCGCGGAATTGGCGGGAAGAGTCATCGACGAGCGTTTGCGCGAGGATTATCCTGATCTGCGTCTGGACAACATAGGTTGCAGTTCGGTGCACCGCACGAGCTTTAATCACGACACCCAACCCTATGAGGTTCGCTTTCGCGCGGCGGCCATCGCGCCTACACGGGCGGGGGCGGAGCGCGTAGGTGAAGAGGTCGAGGCGCTCTACACCAACGGCCCGGCCGGCGGCGGCGGGGCGCGCAAGTTTGTCACCGAGGTGATCGGCATCCTGTCCTGTCTGCTGTCGCGCGATCGTGTGTCGAGTCAAGTCACGCTATTGGAATCCCATCCCGAACATGAAACTGTATGAGTTGGCCCACTGTCGCGCGGGCGACAAGGGTAATACCTCCATTCTTTCGCTGATTGCTTACCGGGCGGAAGACTATCCTCTGCTGGTTGAAAGAGTCACTGTGGCCGCTGTGACGCGGCACCTTGAGGGCATCGTGCTCGGCGCAATCGTGCGCCATGAACTCCCCGGATTGCATGCGCTGCAGTTCGTCTGCGAGGATGCCCTGTTGACCGGGGTCACTACGTCCTTGGCCATGGATACCCATGGCAAAGCGCTCAGTTCTGCATTGCTTGAGATGCACATTGACTAATCATCGTGGAGGGGCGGGGCTTCTTCAATCATGACAACTGACCCTGCACCGCCATCCCCGCACCTGATCGTTCGTCCCGAGTGGCTTGCCTTGCATCACGAGGACATCATCGACCCCGCACTGCCGATCGTCGACCCGCATCACCACCTCTGGGACCGCCAGGGAAACCGGTACTTGCTGTTCGATCTGCTGCGCGATATCGATAGCGGTCACAATATCCGCGCGACCGTCGCGGTCGAGGCCATGGCCATGTACCGCCGCGATGGGGCCGAGGAAATGCGTCCGGTTGGCGAGACCGAGTTTCTTAACGGCGCCGCCGCCATGAGCGCCAGCGGGGAATACGGCACGTGCCGCGTGTGCGCCGGAATCGTCGGCCACGCCGATCTACTTCTCGGCAAGCGGGTAATGCCGGTTCTCGAAGCGCAAATCCGGGCGGGCGGAGGCCGCTTCCGAGGCGTGCGTTTCATTAACGCCTGGCACCCCGATCCCACGGCGCGCGCCTCGCTGGCCAATCCACCGCCGCACGTGCTGAGCGATGCGAATTTTCGCAGTGGCTTCGCCCAGCTTGTGCCGCTGGGTCTCTCGTTCGACGCCTGGATGTATCACACACAGCTTCCAGAGCTGGTGGAACTGGCGCATGACTTCCCGGAAACGCCCATCATCGTGAATCACGTCGGTGGTGCCATCGGCATCGGTCCCTACGCCGGCAAACGAGACGCAGTGTTCGCCGAATGGAGTGCGAGCATGCGCGAGCTTGCGCGCTGCCCGAATGTCCATGTCAAGCTCGGCGGCCTGGGAATGCGATTGTTCGGTTTCGACGTCGCGAGCCGCGCGCGCCCGCCCACGTCGGAAGAGCTGGCTCAGTGCTGGCGGCCCTACATCGACGCTTGCATCGAGGCCTTCGGCGCCGGGCGCTGCATGTTCGAGAGCAATTTCCCGGTGGACAAGGGAAGCTGCAGCTACGCGGTGCTGTGGAACGCATTCAAGCGTATCGCTATCGCGGCCAGCCCCGCCGAAAAGCAATGGCTGTTCAGCGGAACCGCGAGCAAGGTTTACCGTCTGTCCTAGCCGTCAGTTCGGCGCCAGCGAGAACTTCCGGATCGCTCTCGCCGTTGAAATCGAAGATTCGCTCTAGAAACTTGGCCCGAATGGCTATCCGGCGGCATCGCCTCAGCGCTGCAATTCCGCGATATCGCGGTACAGCTCCAAGGCCTCGGGATTCGCCAATGCCTCGCGATTCTTGATGGCGCGTCCGTGCACGATATCGCGCACGGCCAGTTCCACGATCTTGCCGCTCTTAGTGCGTGGAATGTCGGCCACTTGAATGATCTTGTCGGGCACGTGACGCGGCGTGGTATTGGCTTTGATATATTGTTTGATCTTCTTGCTGAGGTCGGAGTCGAGCGTCACGCCATCGCGCAGGCGCACGAAGAGCACGACGCGCACGTCCTTGTTCCAATCCTGCCCGATCACCAGGCTTTCCATCACTTCGGGTAGTTGTTCCACCTGGCGATAGATCTCGGCGGTGCCGATGCGCACGCC
>JBKKAO010000022.1:0-2676 GCA_046714645.1 Burkholderiales bacterium
ATATTACCCTTTGGGTCTTGAGCGCGCTTGTCCTCGAGTCCGGGCAGTGCGTGCTTTGGGGGCTGTCGATCCGAGCGGAGTTCGCTCGACGCCCTTGGTCGTGGAGGCATAGGTCAGCGGTATCTGAGCCCGGCCTGGCTACACACCGACTGGTTGTTGGGCCAATTCGGAACGCAACGCTCCCGCCAGATCGAACGCTATCGCGAATTCGTGCAGGAAGGTGTTCGCGCCCCGCGCATCTGGGACGATCCACCGTGAGCCGGGCGATCAATGGGAAGTGAATGCTATATTGCAAGACCTGACGACTTGCCCTCATGACGACTTGCCCTCTTAACGACTTGCCCGCTTACATTTTCTTGACCAGCGTAACAAGCTGGTCGAGAGCCTTTCCCCAGCCCTCGTGGAATCCCATGTCCTCGTGTTTTTTGCGGGCCTCTTCATCGCCGTGGATAACGAGTGCCGTATATTTCGTCCCATTTTCATGCAGCGCAAGCGAAATCACCGCCGTGAAGGGAAACGCATCGCAAGGCATCGTAGCGGGCGTGTTGGATGGCCGGTAACCCGGTGCGAGGACATTGGTCCAGACGAGCTTTTCGTTCTTGACGATCTCAAGGTAACAACCGAGGTTCGGAAACTCCTGCCCCTCCGGTGAGCGCATCACCGTGCGGAAGATTCCGCCAGGACGAAGATCGATTTCGCAATCTACCGTTACCCATGGTGCGGGGGTGAACCACTTTTTGAGGTGTTCCGGCGTCGTCCACGCGATCCACACGAGATCTCTTGGGACGGTGACGATACGTTCGAAGACCAGGTCGAGGTTGGGGTCTGGCTGATGAATAACTGAAGAAGTCATGATGTCTCCTCATTAAGGTTTGTAAGGCAAGCGCAGGTGATCGAGGCGGCGAGGAATAGTCTAATTCGATTTCTCTAATACGGACACTTCTGTTCAGGGTCGCGAATCAACTGCCAATCGATCGGACGTCCGCCAGAAGGTGCGTCCTCGCGCCACGGAGTATCCCCTCGCGGTTAATCGACGTTTTAGGATGAATACTCTCTCCATCATTGCCTGGAACGAATCGGCCGAGGTCCGCGGCACGCAATGGCGTTCCGAGGCCGGCGCGCCCGCGCCGCTACGGGTGGTACGCGGCGATGACACCTTGGCCGCCGATAGGGCCTACGGGCTGGCGTGTGAAGGCGTCGCCGTGTTGTGGCGCGGTGACTTTCAGAATGCGCGCCATCTCTTGCTGGCGATGATGCGCCGCGCCGATCGCAAGCCGCGCAAAGCGAGCCACAGCACTCCACGTAAGACGTTGGCAGCCACGCCAGCCGAGGCTTTCCACCTTTACCGGCAGGCTCGCTCTCAGCGCGCACGCACCCTCGCGATGCTGTTGGTGCCTCTGGAGGGAGACTATGGCATTGCTTTGCGCCGAGCGCCCGACTTGCGTGAAGCTCTATCGGAAGCTTGGGGACCCGTCACGGGTACGCCCTTGGTCGCCTCGTTGCGCGAATTGCTTGGATTGGTGGGGGCGCATGAGTGGCGAAAGAAAGGCGTGGAGATTCCAACCTTGGGCCCGCCGGGCAACAATCGCATCCACCCGAACTATGGGGTTTTCTCGCCGACGCGCGGCGAGTACGTCGATCTGGTGGCGCAAGCTCCACTTCCGGCCACGGACTTGGCATTTGATATTGGGGTTGGTACCGGTGTCCTCTCGGCAGTCCTGGCGCGACGCGGGGTACGACGCATCGTGGCGACCGATGTGGACCCACGCGCGATCACCTGCGCGCACGAGAACCTGCTACGGCTCGGTCTACTGGGTCAAGTGGAACTACTGCAGACGGACCTTTTTCCACCCGGTTGCGCCCCACTGATCGTATGCAATCCGCCTTGGGTACCAGCAAGGCCCAGCGCGCCCATCGAGCGCGCGATCTACGACGAAGGCAGCCGCATGTTGCGAGGCTTTTTGGCGGGTCTCAGAGCGCACCTGGTTTCCGGTGGAGAAGGCTGGTTGGTGTTATCCGACTTGGCCGAACATTTGGGCCTGCGTCCGCGCGCCCAGTTACTTGAGTGGATCGCTGCGTCCGGCCTGTTGGTTCTCGGACGGCACGATGTGCGTCCACGACACGCCAAGGCGTCGGACGCCTCCGATGCGCTGCACGCGGCACGCGCCGCGGAAGTTACTTCCTTGTGGCGGCTGGGCTCGGCACCCATGGCTCCACTTAGTGTGGAATTGAGCCAACTCACGAGCATGGGGTCAGGCTTGGTTTGTTGCGTATGACTCAGCTTCTCATGTCTAGTTGGTCGGGGGTAGCCCGGCGGTTAGTTCCTTTCTCTTGCTTGCCCAAGAGAAACTAAAGAGAAGGCACCCGATGCCGCTTCACTCCTGCGCTGCCTGGTTGACTCGCGGCGGCTGCGGAACTTGTCCGCGCGCGAGTTTCGGTGAAGGCTAACGCGCGAAGCGTCGGGGTCAAGCGAAGCGTCGAGGTCAGATCTTGTACTGTGCATCACGCGCATGCCGCTGGCCGGGCCACCCCCGGCGCATCCGCAGTTAACTCCGACAGGAGCCGGTAGCGCGGCGCTGTTGAACAAGGCGGATCGCGCGACGATTACAACTGCCCTGGCCGGACTTCTCCCCGGTCGATAACGAACAACGTGTCTAGCAACTCCCGAGAGTGAGA
>JBKKAO010000023.1:0-3118 GCA_046714645.1 Burkholderiales bacterium
GTAAGGAGTCTAGCAATAATAACGTGAACAATTACCGTTTTTGACGGACTGCCGAAGGTCCGATCCGGTAGTTCCACTCGCCGTGAAATTCGTCGCGCTCGATGTTCACGGCTGCGAGATCAGCATCAGAGACCTTGATGCCCGGATCGTAGGTGTTCTGGTCGAGCGCGGCCTTGACCTTTAAACCTTCGGCGGTGGTGACACTACCGATCAAATTCACCACCACCTGCCGGCTCAGTAGTGGACGACCTCTCCAGTTGTTGGTGATGTGGCAGAACATCCGGTGCTCTATCTTGTTCCATTTGCTCGTCCCTGGCGGGAAGTGGCACACCTGAATGCGCAGTCCTTGCTCGTCGGCCAATCGCTGCAACTGCAGCCGCCACAAGCGTACCCGGTAGCCGTTGCTTCCCCCGCAGTCAGCTGTGATGAGCAAGCGCTTGGCCTGCTTGTACATCGGTCGCCCCATCTCCAACCACCAGCGACGAATGCTCTGCACGGCAAACTCCGCCGTGTCGTGGTCAATGCCCACACTCACCCAACCCACGTTGGCCGTCACGTCGTACACCCCGTAGGGCGCGACCTTGCCCAGATCCTCGTCGATGAAGTCGTGGACGCGAACTTCCTCAGGCTGCCCTTTGCGCTGCCACTCGCGCCCCGAGTTCTTGAAATCCCCAATGAGCTCCTTCTTCTTGGTGTCCACCGAGATCACCGGCTGGCGCTGAGCCTGGAACTTACGGACCATCGTGGCAATGTACTGGAACTGCGCATCGCGGTCCGGATGCTGCGCGCCTTCGCGCGTCTTGCGCACCGACTGAAGGCTGTAGTTCAGCCGCGCCAGCAGGTCGCACACCGTGCGCTGACTCACCCGATGGCCTTTGCGTGCCAGCTCGGCTGCCAGCCGTGTCGTGCTCTTGCACGTCCAGCGCAGCGGCGACATCGGGTCGCCCCGGCTGGTGGGTTCCACCAACGCATCAAGATCCGCCAATAGACTCTCGTCGGTATCGATCAAGCGCTTGCGCCCCCCACCTGGCGCCCGAACGCGTGTGGTGCCGCCGCTCTCGGGTGTGCGCGCAGTCGTTTTCGGGCTACCTTTGCGTTTACTCGACGCCTCAATTTCCGCGATGCCCGCGTAAACGGTTGTCCGCGACAACCCGACCGCCTTGGCCACTACGCTTACGCCACCGCGCCCCATACTGCGCGCCTCGGCTGCCGCCCAAAGCCGCAGAGTCGCCTCGTCCAAGCGAGGCGACAACGCCTTGAACTTGGCTTCGATCAAACGCACTTGATCCATGTGCGCATGCTAAGCGCATCATCCACAATGTTCAAGTTATTATTGCTAGGTTCCTAACCCGACTTCCGCTATTCGCCACTTTTTGCGAGCTAACTCGCTGATTGCTTTAGAGGGGACCCCCAAAAGTCTTCACTACAAGGGCGAGGCCGCGGCGGGTTTGTCAGCGTGGGAAACGCGTATCTTCGGAGGCGGTTGGTTGGGCAACATGAGCTTCATGCGTGTGAGCAGGAGTTGAAGTTCCTTCTCAGGCTCGGTGTAGCGCGTGAGCACCAGTTCCCGGTCATCGGTGGTGGGCAGATGCACATCGAGCATCTGCACGGCGGCGAATTTCTCCAGCACTGATCGCGGCGTCAAGCCGCTGGCGAGCGCCTTGAGCTTGGCCTTCAGTGTGACCTGTAGGCAGTAGGCCAAGAACGCCACGAAGATGTGCGCCTCGATGCGCCGGTCCTTCTGGTGATAGATGGGACGCACCGCCAGATCGTTCTTGAGTTCCTTAAAGGCTTGTTCGACCTCGGTGGAGTTGAATATAGAACTCCCAGAGCCTCGCCCGGGTCTTGCTCGGTGAGATTGGTGCGCAGGAGATAGCGCCCCTCTCGCCGGCGTACTTCGCGCAGCTTGGGCCGCGGTTCAGCGTAAAGCGAAAGCGCTGTGCCAGCCCCTGCCGGTTTTGTCCAGCATCGCGTTTGGGGATATCGATTTGCACCAATGCAAAAGCGCGCCCGGCCTGAGTGCGGGCCGCGCCCAGTTTCATCAGCAGCTCATCGTGCGTGAGTTTCTGTTTGCCCAACTCGTGTAACCGTGCGAGGAGTTTCTTCAGCCGCCGGCGCCGCATCGCGCGCTCCTTGTCCACGCGCGCCTCGCTGCGCGCCAGCACGTACATCTCTTCACCCTTGGGCGAACAGTTTTACGCGCACTTGCTCGCGCGCCTTCGCCCAAGGCTGGCCGAGGAAGGCTTGTTCGAGCTTGCTCAGCCTTCCTTTGGGCGTGCCCACCAAGTAGCGCACCGGCGGGTCAGTGCCTCGCAGGGCTTCGAGCGCCTCCTCCGTGGGGATCCCGCGCTCCATCACCCAGATGCGTTGTGCTCGCCCGTACTGGGTTTGAATCTTCTCCACAAACCCCTTGAGCGTGGTGCAGTCCACGGTGTTGCCCGCCATCACCTCGTAGGCCAGCGCAAAGCCCTCCGGGGTCACAATCAAGGCGATGACCACCTGTACGCAATCCGAGCGCTTGTCCCGGCTGTAACCAAAGCGGCGCAGCCCGTCTACCTCGGGCACTTCGCACTCGAAGTAGGTGCTGGTCAGATCGTAGAGCAGAATCTCGAAGCTGGCTTTGAAGCGCTCCTCCCAGATCGCCTTCAGGTGGCTAAACAGCGCTTGCTTGTGGGCCAGCAGTTTGTCCAAACACCGGTACAACGTATCGGGTTGCGCCACCGAAATATCTTCTCCCAGAAGATCTCCCATGGCCGAGCGCTCGAACCACTGCCGGTGTAAGCGCCATTCGCTTCCCGGGTCAATCAAGCGATAGATCGCCAAGGTCTTCAACACGTGCAGCCAGTTCGTGCCCTTGCGCGAGCGCGCCAGGCGCTGCCGCCAAAACGCATCGAGTTCCAGGCAGTCCCACATCCGCAAGCCCAGCCAGCACGCGCCCCACTGCCGGGGCCGCTCCAGGCGCATGCCTTCGAGCTTCACCCGCACGGTGGCACTCGATAACTCGGGGGCTTCGCGTTGGGCCACAAACAGGTCGCATTGACCGCGTGCGCGGCTACCAGCACGCTTGTCCAGCGACTCGAAACTCTCGCACCACGCCGCGCGCTGGGTTTCGTTGATC
>JBKKAO010000024.1:0-5740 GCA_046714645.1 Burkholderiales bacterium
AGCGCCATGGTGGGGGCGCCGTGGGAGAGAAATAGTGTGGGTTGCTTGGTCATCTTGAAACACGAACGAAACGTTGATGCACCAGTCTAGCGTAGATGACCGATGCTCGCACGTGCAACCCGACACCGCTTCAGACTGAGGCACGTTCACAATCTGATAACCTCACGTCTGCCTTTTCTCACTCATGAGCTGTTTGAGCCTAGAAAAAGTTATTCACCGCGAAGGACGCGAAGGTAAGCGAAGGAAGACTTCCAAGTTGAAACGCCTTCACCCAATGGGTGAGTGGAATTCATATCGAGTTTCTTTCCTTAGTGATCCTTCGCGTCCTTCGCGGTTAAAAGCCGTTTTTGGCCTGACACGTTTGCGCAGAGCACCTAATCTTTTAGCCCTATGGATATCAAGTGTAGCGCTTGCCTCTTGCTGCGTGAGCGCGACGGCACGTGCCGCGCCACCGGACCTGTTGCCCTCGCCCTGCCCCCCCACACCGGCGGCCGCTTCGGTCTTGGTGCTCTCCCAGGCCATCGATATCGCTCTGTGTAACAACCCTCGCACACGCCAATCGTGGATTGCGGCCAAGGTTTCCGCAACCCAGGCGGACCTGGCCACCGTTGCCTACCGGCCGGCGGTCACGGGGACGGGCGAACTTGAACGCAGAGAGACGCGAAATATCTCCAATCCCGGTGGCACGACGAATCTATCTGCCGCCTTGAGTTTGAGCTATCTGCTGTTCGATTTTGGCGGGCGCGATGCGGCCTTAGGGCAAGCACAGGAGGCCCTGACCGCGGCCCGCTGGAACCACAGTGCGACGCTGCAAGCCGTGATGCTGGATGCGCTCACCGCTTACTACCAACTGGCGGGTGCGGCGGAAGTGCTGCAATCCGCCCGCGCCGCCGAACAATCGAGCACGCAAAGCTTGGAAGCCGCACGCGCCCGGCTGAAGGCGGGCACCGCCACGCGCGCCGATGTACTGCAAGCGCAGACCGCGAACTCGCAAGACCGGCTCACACGTACACAAGCCGAAGGCGATCTCGCCAGCGCCCACGGAGTGTTGGCGAGCACGCTGGGTCTGCCCGTCGATTTGGTTCTGAAGGTCGTGGCTTCGCGAGACTTCGACGCCTTCGAGGTGGCCGAACACAATGTGCCCGCCTTGCTGGCCATGGCGAAGCAACAGCGGCCTGACCTGGCGGCGGCTCAGGCGCTGATACGAGCCGCGCGTGAGAACGTGAGGGTGCAGGAAAGCGCCGATCGTCCGGTGCTCTCCTTATCGGGTTCGCTCGGCGCCACACAGTCCGCGCCGGGTGCCGATCCGCGTACGGGAACGGTGGGGTTGTCCTTGAGCGTGCCGCTTTATACAGGCAAGCGCACCGCTTACCAGAGGTTGTTGGCGGAACAGCAACTGGAGGCGCAGGTTGCCAGCAAGGACCGTTTGGAGCAAGACGCCGCGCTGGAAGTGTGGCGCGCCTATCAAGACTTGCGCACCCAACGCCAGTCGGTGATGAGCGCTGCGGATTTGGCCAGCAGCGCGCGGGAGTCCTACTACGTGGCGTTGGGGCGTTACAGATCCGGCGTGGGCACGCTGACGGACTTGCTCAATGCCCAGGCCACGCTGGCCAACGCCAACTTGCAAAACATCCAAGCGCGCTACAGATGGAATTTAGCCAAATCCACCCTGGCGCGTGCCCTAGGCATTCTCGACCGGTCCATGTTCGGTGCCGCTCCGGCCCGGCTTGAGTGAGCGAAACTTGAATAGGCAACGAGTGCTGTTCTATCTTTGGCGGGTGGGCACCCTGGTGTTGGTGCTGGGCGGCGTTTACTTGGCATGGACCTATTGGAAGGCCAGTAACGAAAAAACCGTCGAGGAACGTTTTCAGTTCGAGGACGTGCGCCGGGGTGATCTCCTGCAGTCGGTCACCGCCAACGGCACCTTGAATCCGCTCACGCTCGTGAGCGTGGGCACCCAAGTCTCGGGTACCGTCACGGCCTTGCGCGTCGACTTCAATGACAAGGTGACGCAAGGCCAGACGCTGCTGGAACTAGATGCCACCACTTTTCGCGCGACGGTAGAACAAAGCAGCGGTGAGGTGTCCAACGCCCGAGCGCAACTCAAGCTGGCCACTGCGGAGGAGGCTCGGATGCGGCAATTGTTCGCGCAAGAGTACGTGTCCCGGCAGGAATTGGAGCGCGCCCTTCAAGGACGCGAAACCGCGCAGGCTTTGCTGCGCACCGCCCTGGGCAAACTCTCACGCGACAACGCCAATCTTGCGTACACCGTGATTCGCTCGCCGGTATCCGGTGTGGTGGTTTCCCGTGAGGTCGATGTCGGCCAAACCGTGGCAGCGAGCTTTCAAACGCCCACCTTGTTCAAGATCGCCAAGGATCTATCCCTCATGCGCGTGGATTCCAACGTGGCGGAAGCCGACGTGGGTAAGATCCGGGTGGGGCAGAGCGTGCGTCTAACGGTGGATGCGTTCCCCGAGCACAAGTTCGAGGGCGAGGTGCAGCAAATCCGCTTGAATCCCATTACCCAGCAAAACGTGGTGACCTACAACGTGGTGGTCCATGTGCAAAACACCGACTTGAAGTTGATGCCGGGTATGACCGCCTATCTCAATGTGTTGATCGACAAACGGGCCAACGCGCTGCTGGTGCCCAATGCGGCACTGCGCTTCAAGCCCAGTGACCCGGAACGCTCCGCGGCCCGCAAGCTTGAAAGATCGCGTGGCGGCGAAAAGGCGCGCGCCCGCATGGCCACAGTCCATGTCCTGCGCGAGGGCAAACTGCTGCCGGTTGCACTCACCCTGGGCATTGCCGACAGCCGATTCAGTGAAGTGCTGGGAGGGGATGTCAAAGAAGGCGACCGTTTAGCGGTGGAAGAGATGGGAGGAGAGTCCTCGGGGAGCAACCCGCCACAACCTTTCCGTATGCGTGCATTCTGATGCCGAGCACCGGCGTACACCCAGTGGTGCGTGTGCAAGGCGTGCACAAGCAGTACGACACGGACGCCGGGCCTCAGCTCGTGTTGAGGGATATCAATTTGACCATCGAGCCGGGAGAATTCGTGGCGTTGATGGGTCCCTCCGGTTCGGGTAAGACCACGTTGATGAATATCCTAGGCTGCCTGGATTCGCCCACGCAAGGACGTTACTGGCTCGACGGGCAAGACACCTCGTCGCTGGATCCGGACCGAATGGCGAGACTCAGAAACCAGTTCATCGGCTTCGTGTTTCAGGGGTTCAACTTGTTGCCTAGGGTGAGTTTGCTGGATAACGTTGCGCTACCGCTGCTCTACGCGGGCATGCCGCGCCGGCAGCGCCACCAGGGCGCGGCGCAACTGCTCAAGCGTTTGGGATTGGAGCGCTACTCGGACTATCTTCCCAATCACATCTCCGGTGGCCAGCAGCGACGCGTGGCCATTGCGCGTGCCTTGGCGAACTCGCCGAAGTTGCTGTTAGCGGACGAGCCCACGGGGAATCTGGATACGCACACTAGCCGCGAGATCATGGGGCTATTCTCGGAGCTTAACCGCGGCACGGGGCTTAGCGTCGTTTTGGTCACCCATGAACCAGACATCGCACGTTTCGCCCAGCGGCTGGTGAACTTCGTAGATGGGCGCATTGCCTACGATGGACCCACCGAGGAGTTCGTGCGCCGAATCGAGGTGGCGCAAGCGTGATCTTCAGTCTGCTGCGCGAAGCGCTCCGAGCCATGGCATCTAATCGCATGCGTACCTTCTTGACCATGCTTGGTCTGGTGATTGGTGTGGGAGCGGTGGTGTTGATGTCGGCCATCGGCGAGGGGGCGCAGACCCAGGTGAAGCAAGCCATCCAGAGCATGGGGAGCAATCTATTCATCGTGCTGCCGGGTTCCTCGACCGCGGGCGGCGTGCGCAGCGGCAGTGGCGGTGTAAACACGCTCACGGGCTTGGATGCACAAGCGATTTCCGAACTGCCCTCCGTGGCGGCGGCGGCACCGCTGTTCCCAGGGTCTGGCCAGATCGTGTACGGGGCCTCTAACTGGAGCACGCAAGTCCTGGGCGTGACGCCGGCTTACTTCGAGGTTCGAGGTTGGCGCATCGAGGATGGCTATGCTTTCTCCGACACGGATTTGCGCGCGATGGCAAGAGTGGCTCTGTTGGGGCGGACCGTGGCGCGCCAGTTGTTCGGTGATGAATCACCCATCGGCAAGACCGTTCGCATTCGCAACGCGCCCTTTACCGTGGCGGGCACCTTGGCGGCCAAGGGGCAGAGCTTCGATGGCCGCGACCAGGACGATACGGTGTTGGTGCCGCTCACCACCGCGCGCCGCAAGCTCTTCGGCTCGGCCTTTCCCGATGCCGTTCGGATGATCATGGTGCAAGTGCTCTCCGACGCCATGATGGCGAGCGCGGAGAGATCCATGAATGCGCTCTTGCGCGAACGTCATCGCATCCCTTCCCACGGCGAGCCGGATTTCATGATTCGAAACTTGAGTGCGGCAGCCGATATTCAGGCGCAGACCACGAAAGTCATGTCCATGATGCTGGGCGCGGTGGCCTCCGTTTCCTTGGTGGTGGGCGGTATCGGCATCATGAACATCATGCTGGTCTCGGTGACGGAGCGCACGCGCGAGATCGGTATTCGCATGGCGGTGGGCGCGCGAAGGCGAGACGTGCTGATCCAATTTCTGCTGGAGGCGCTGGTCGTCTCCGTGATGGGTTGTTTGATAGGCGTCGTGCTGGGAATCGGTTGCGCCTATCTGGTGAGCCAGACCGCCGGCACGTTCGTGGTGGTGACGCTGGCCTCCGTGCTGCTGGCCTTCTGCGTGGCGGCAGCCGTAGGCGTGTTTTTCGGCTTCTATCCCGCGCGCAAGGCGTCCTTGCTCAAACCCATCGAAGCGTTGCGCTACCAGTAGAAGAAAAACGCCGCGCTCCAGGTGCTAAGTGCCGAGCGGAAGAAGGGAGGGATAAGAGAAGAAACGTGCCGAGAAATACGGTTATGCGCGCCCCTGAAAAGCCGAAACGGCGGCACGCGAGCCGATCTCGGCCTCGCCTTTAGGACTGGCGGGTCCGTACAATGACGGGTTTTGGTGTCCATCCACCGGTGTCCATCCTTGTCCTTCAATGCCTACCGCGCCGACCTATACCCTGCGAGATATTGAGCGAAACCTAGACAGCCGCTTTATCGAGCGCGGCGCCCAGTACGCCGGGCACGGGCACGTAAAGGCGCTGAAGAAAGCGGCAGGCTCGGGCACGCTTACGGCGCGGGTGAACGGATCCGAGGCTCAGCCCTACGAGGTCTCCGTGCAAGTGGTTCGCGGACGAACGGGGGCCAACATTTACGGTGTGTGCACCTGTCCCATGCACATTAACTGTAAGCACGTGGCGGCGGTGCTACTTGCTAACTTGAACGGTAGCGCCCAACCGGCCCTCATCGAACCGGCATTGGTTCCAGTGGCTGCGGCTCCCCGGCGCACGCCCCCTACTGCGCGCAAGGAAATGTCCTACGCCTTGCAGTCCTGGCTGGAGCTGACCGCGCGAACCGCGATCCCAAACGCTCCGGGCGAGGATTACGCGCCGGACGTGATCCAGAGGTTGTTGTACGTCCTGAAAATAGAAGAACATTTCGGGGAGCGGCGGCTAACGGTGCGCACGGTGATCGTGAGAATCCTCAAATCCGGTGCTTATAGTTCACCCACCCCTTGGACAAACGCCCAAGGCGCGGTGCATCAGCCGCCTGGTTTCGTGCTGGCTGCGGACCTGCGC
>JBKKAO010000025.1:0-8958 GCA_046714645.1 Burkholderiales bacterium
GAGTGGACCACGGGCAAGATGAACCGCATGTGGGAGAACATCGCACCTAACTCGCTTGGGGAAGTGACGCACGCCTATGTGTGCCGCGGGATGACGAGTTCCTGAGGGGTTACGGCCCATGCTTCCAAATCTAGCACCGGGTGCGCTCGGTTTACCGATGCGCCCAGCGCCATACAGACACTGGAACGAATCTCCGAGTCGTTATCTTGAGAGTCACTCTCTCGCTCATCAAAGCGGACTTTGGATCCATCTATGGCAGGCAACTACACGGGGATCACCGAGAACTTGGCTGCTCTCGATTCGAGCTTTTACATGCGATACAGTGCTACAGCGCATAGAAAAAAGACGGTCCCCGCCACCGCTGCGGCATTGCCCTCGAGAGCCGGCAGGTGTCCCTCTCACTCGTAGAGCAAGCGCGCTTGGTACGAGCCCTAAGTGACGAGAGGGTACTCGGCCATCCGGTCCCAAAGCCGCAACTCCTTGAGACTCACATTTCCCATGTGATTCTGACAGGTGTCTACGCCTATAAGATCAAGAAGGCCGTGGACTTGGAGTTCTTGAACTTCGTTTCTCTTGAGAGCAGAAAGAAATACTCCTTCGAGGAACTCAGGCTCAATCGCCGGACCGCGCCCGAGCTGTATTTGGAGGTGCTAGCCATCGGCGGCAGTGCCGGTGCGCCAGCGTTCGGCGTTTTGCCCGCTATTGAATATGTGCTCAAGATGAGAGAGTTTCCGCAATCGGATCTTGCATCGAACACCTTGGAAGCGTGGCGTCTTGAACCTTGCCACTGGGACTGGCTGGCCGGAGATCTCGCGCGCTTTCACACGATGGCCGAGGTCGCGGGAGCCGATAGCGGGTTCGGATTGCCGAAGCAAATACGTCAATGGGCGCTTCAGAACTTCAGACAAGTCGATCAGCGGGCTACGACGCAGCACGCGTTGCGTGAGCGGCAGCGCCTAGAGGAATGGACCCGAGCCGCCTATGTTGAGTTGGAGGATGGCTTCGAGACGAGACGGCGTGAAGGGCATGTTCGAGAATGTCATGGAGACTTGCATCTGGGCAATCTGGTGATGATCGATAATCGCCTGACGCCCTTTGACTGCATCGAGTTTAATCCGAATCTACGCTGGATCGATGTGACGAGCGATCTCGCCTTCTTGACCATGGACCTTCAACATCGCAAGGCAAGGCCAATGGCGAGCCGGTTACTGAATCGGTATCTGGAAATATCCGGTGACTACGCAGGGCTCGAAGTGCTTGGGTTCTATCAGGTATACCGGGCCGTGGTGAGAGCGAAGGTGGCGCTGATGAAGTCCGGTCAAGGTGGCGGCGACGGTGCGGGACCGGTGCGAGATTTTGAGCGGTATATGGAACTTGCTCTGAGCTACCTCGATTCCTCGCGCCCGGCGCTCATCATCACTCATGGCTTGTCTGGCAGCGGAAAAACGGCGTTCTCGGAGCGCCTCGTGCAAGTGATGAACGCGGTGCGGATCCGGTCCGATGTGGAAAGAAAACGCCTGCATGGGCTCGGCTCATCAGCGCGAAGCCAAGCGCCGGTGGGCGGCGGGCTCTACGACTCCGGTGTTAGCGAGCGGACCTATGAGCGCTTGCTTCAACTTGCGCAGGGCGTGATACGAAATGGTTACGCTGTGATCGCCGACGCGGCGTTTCTCAAGAAGGCTCAGCGACGGAGGTTTCAGCAGGCAGCCCAGACACTGGGCATCCCCTTTCTCATTCTGGATTTCGTAGCACCTGTTGAGGTGCTGCGGGAGCGATTGGCTGAGCGCGAGCGCAAGGACGCCGATGCCTCCGATGCGACGGTGAAGGTGCTGGACTACCAGTTAAAGACTCAGGAGCCGCTGACTACGGACGAGCAAGCCGTAACGGTCACTATCGATACGCGCATGAATCTAGACGCGGCGGATCACCCCGATGTCTGGCGAGCCGTGCTCGAGAGAATGCAAGGACCCTACGTGTGACTAGGCGGTCTGCCTGTGGTTAACCACTGGCGCAACGCATCGAGGCCAAGGCAATTCAGAACGTCGTGCTTCTCTATCCAACCGCGCCGCGCCTGCCCGAAGCCGTGCAGCGAGCGGATTCGATGATCGCGCGCGGCGCGGGCTACTTGCTCCAATGCCTGCACATCCAACTCGTGCCATAGGACGCGCACTCGCTTAGGTCCCAGGCCGGGCGGGTGTAAGAGTTCTGCCACGGCGGCGGAACCTGGGCGCGCAAGCGGTCCAGCGCGGCGCAGCGGCCAGTGTCGGCGATCTCATCGAATATCGCCGTGATGGTCGCGTTGTGAACAGGCACAAGCTAGAGTAGTTCCTTGCCGTAGTCCAAAGGCCAGCGCGGGCCAAGGTAATCCAGTATGGCCTGATCGAAGTCGTGAGAGTGGAATTCCGATCCTTCCGTGGCGGTGAATACGGTATTGTTTGGAAGGAATAGAAGTTCTCCAGTTTGAAGTAGGCCGTTGGCGACTCATAGTGACGCGATCCTGTCCACCATCCATAGACGTCGTTTCCCGTACGTAATAGACTAAGGCACACAGCAACCCCGCGCCGCGGGGTGCATAGGCGCATCCTGGACGTGTCATGTTCGAGCGAGAGAAGAACCATGTTTTCGATTGGAATATTGAGAAATCAAAATCTGCGTAGGTTCGTTGCGCTAGCTTTGATATTGTTAGGTGGATTGATGATGTTCCTATCGCCATCGGTATGGCCCTGGGCCGGACTGCTCGTGCTAGGAATACTTGTGGAAGTCACTGGAATTACGTTGCAGCACATGGAGACTCGGCGGAATAATCAGAATAACAGCGGGCCCAAGGCCGGTTGAGGAAAGGTCCCGAGATGAAGCGCGATAGATCTACGACGCGCGCACCGTCCAATGCGCCCGGCGCGTTGCGGTTCATGTCCTGCGGCTCGGGGCGAGAAATGGGAAGCCCTCGTGTGCCGAATTAGCTCTTCCGGTAGCGAGCGATGACGGCGGGGTCCGGGTCGAGCCCGAGGCCGGGACCCATAGGCACGGCAATCTTTCCTTGCCGCGGCACGATGGCGTCGCCGTAGAGCGTGGTCTCCATATCCACGAACAACCACTCCACCGGTGTCACTTTTTCGAAGGTGGAACTCAGTTGAAGTCCCGCCAAGTATCCAGGGCCGAAGTAAGGGGTATGGGGAATCGCTTGCACGTTGTGGGCGGCCGCAAGCACGGCCACTTTGCGTAACTCCGTAATGCCGCCCACTTTGGTGGGGCTGGGCTGCGCAATGTCCACCGCGCCCGCTTCGAACATGTGCTGAAAGCTCATGACGGTGGGGCAATTCTCTCCCGAGGAGATGGGGATGCCGCACGTCCTGCGCACATGCGAAAGCGCGGCGTAATTCTCTGGAGGCCAGACCGGCTCTTCCAGCCAATGAAGATCGTATTCGTGCAACTGGCGGCCCATGGCCACGGCCTCGCCTTGCGTCCAAGGGCAATTGGTGTCGAGCATCAGTTTGACGCCAGGCCCCGCCACTTGCCGGGCGGTACGCACCTCGGGCACCGCGATCTCGTGTAGCTTTACGTACTCGTACCCGAGCTTGACAGCGCGCGCGGTCGCAGCCGCTACTTTTTCGGAGTTGTGATAAGGCATCAGACTCGCGTAGCACGGGAGCTGAGTATGCGCGGCGCCGCCGAGCAAGCGGTGCACGGGAAGATTCGCCCGCTTACCCGCTATATCCCACAGCGCGATATCGACTCCCGACAAGCCGAATATCACCGGACCGCCACGGCCGAAGAGGTGGAGTTTCTGCTGCATCTCCGCCATCAAAGGCGCGATGGCCGTGGCATCGCGCCCGATGAGAAGCGGCGCGATCATCTGTTCCAGCACGGCCCGGGTGCCGGGAATGACGTTGTATCCGAAGGCTTCGCCCCAGCCGGTGATGCTTTCGTCGGTCTCAATCTTCACTAAAAGGGTGTCCACGGTGGACCAGGTCTTGCCGCCAAAACCGGTCTCACCATCGGTTGGTACAAAGGGGATGCAGACCAAAATGGTTTCGATAGCGCTGATTTTCATGGCTTAGTGACGAGCGTGTCCTTGAATCGATCGAAGGACCGAAGTCCGAATAAGATAGGGTCCTGCGAAGCTGCGGCCATCGTCGTCATGTGGAAACATCTGCATTGCGCAATGCCAGGGCGGAAAGAGGGAGGAGGCGGATACTTGGATGGCCGTACAGCTTGATCCCGCTTCAACGCGTTTGCCGAGGGGCAGGCGTCTCGTTGGCCGCTTGGCAAAGCCGCCGCCAGTCGGGTGCCTGAACGGTGCATTTCAAGGTCAGCGCGGTGGCTTCATTGACGCGGCCGAGTTTTCTTTGTAGCCGAATCTTGGCCGGATACCAACGATCGCCATCGCCGAAGGTGGCGGAGGCTTTCTCCGTCCAAGTAAAAGCGGTGTCAAGTTCGCCGTGTCGTTCATGAATCGCGATCATTTCGTCGTAGACCTCGCGGATGGGTTCGTTGGAAGCGATGGCGCGCTGGAGCGCCGCCACTGCTTCCCTATGACGCCCGCTGGCGCTAGCGGTCTTGGCTAGTATCCAATTCGGGTAGGCGTCGTTCGTGGTACGTCCGCTCGCGGCGGATTGTGCATATCCATAAGCATCGCGCGCTTTGCCCTTCTCCAGCATTTTCCGCGCGGAGAAAGCCATGTCATAGTTGCGAGTCACTTCCTTGACCTCCGAGTTGCGCTTCAACGCGTTCCAACTATCCGTCCGAGGATCGGATAGTGGCGTGTCGATATAGTGCCGGTCGAGATACTCGACCACGTTGCCGAGGCGCCGCGTCGTATCCGGGTGCGTGACCGACAATCTTCGCAGCGCCTCGTCATAGGCGATCTTGATCGCCTTGCCCCAGTCCTTGCCGATGGTTTCGGTGAAGTGCTTGGCGGCGTCATCGCCGGACTGTTGCGTTTGCATCTCCCACGCGCGGTATTTTTCCAGCATGGTCGCCATAGCGGCGGGCGAATAATTGGCGCGGATCAGCAAATCCACCGCCAAAAGATCCGCCTCCTGCTCCTGGCGCCTGCCCCATGCGGGCATCACTACCTTCGATCCGACTTCGGATGCCGCCTCGATCGCGAACAGGGATTTTTGGTCCTTAGGGTTGGGAACGCGCGTCTTGTTCAATGTCATCTTCGCGCTTTGCCCCAGCTCGTACAACGCATGCCCGCGCTTTTGCATGCCACTGACCACATCGGCGCTATGGTGCTTGAGCAAGACGTGCGAGAGTTCGTGCGCGATGATGGCCGCGACTTCGTCTTCGGATTCCAGGTAAGGCACCCAGCCCATGGCCAAGTAAATGTTGCCGTCGGGCGTTGAGTAGGCGGCAAACGCTGGATTGGCCAGGACGGTGATGGTCCCCGGAACCTGCGTGACGCCGCTTGCTCCGATAAGCTTCTGGCGAACCTCTACGAAATACCGCTCAAGCGCTTGCGATCGCACGAAGCCCAATCCCTCTCCGCGCTGGCGTGCGAGATCTTTCTGTTGGCCCACCGCCAAGGTGGAAACTTGGTAGGGTTCGGGTTTGACCTCGGCGATCAGAGCGTTCTTTTCGCCGGGAGATTCCAGCACGGCAATGCGCGGCAAACGCAAACCGCTAAACTTGCCGTCCTTTTCGGCCGGCTGCATGGCGCATCCCGCGACCACACAGACTGACAATGCGACGATAAGAAGACGATTCATGCCGGCTGAATCATTTCTTACACTCTTCTCCCAAACCTCTAGTGGCGGCGGACTGGGGTTCCGCTATGGCCACTGTTGCACCGCATTCCGCGCTGGCCGTGACCGGCCTGTCCGTTTCCACGGCGAAGGTCTTCACCCAAACCTGTTTGCCGTCCACCTGCACCTGCAGATGCCCTTCCTTCGGGCCGCCCGTGACACGCCACAAACCTTTGAATTGATCCTTGGTGACCTCTCCGACCTTCGCACCGTTCGGCTTGTCGAACAGCGCCACCTTGGCGCCGCGCAGCTTGATGACGTTATAGGAGGTGTCGGCGAATGCGCCAGCGGTCGCACTGCACATCAATCCGGCCAGGCTCAGTCGTAGAACGAAGCTAAGCGCGCTACTTCTTGGGTTTACTCGCATGAGAGGTCTCCTTTCTGGGGTGAGTGGCCGAGTGAGAGGGTCTGAACAATGAGAAAACGAAATCCGCCGCTTTCCAAACGTAGCCGGCGAAACCGCTCGACACGGTTGGCTTGAGTTTGCCATACTCCGCGCCCCTGTGTTTGAGCCATTCCTGCACGTGCCGGATCACTTCGAAGAACACCAGAAAAGCGAGGATGTTTCTCGGCCCCAGATCCAGAACGGCATAGGCGAACAACGCGGACGCGATGGTTACGATGGTTTGCCAAACGAAGCCCATGTCGCGGACGACGCGCCAGCGGTAGACAACGTAAGCCGCGAATAGCGCAAGCAGGCCAACGTCGAATCCCCCAATCCAAGCTCCCAGGAAAAACGCCGCTCCCATCCATAGCGGATAGCCGATCTTGGAGATAAATTCCGTGCGGGTCTTCGGCTTGGGCGCCTCTTCCCGAGACTGGAACAACAGCAGCAGGGCGGCGATGAACAACAACGCCGCATCGAGAAGGCGGGCGAGCAGTCCATGGCGCTCCGAACGCTTGTAGTGCGCACGGAAGGTGGCGAGGTTGTCGTAGGCCATGGCGTGCAAATAGACGCCGGGCATCTCAGCGTAGACCGGGGAGTTCACGCGGTCGCCGGTCATGCGAAAGGCGGCGCCATAGAACACCGTCTTGCCATGCAATGCCTTATGCACATCCTGGTCTCCGGTGGAGTTCAAAAGATGATTCACGCTCAGCGTGCGCGTGTAGGGGCAGCTCAACTTGGTGGCAAGCGGGCCGTGAAACAAGGTCGCCTTGAAGACTTGCAGCAAAGTCGGATCCTCGCACTTCATCCATTTGCGGTTGAGTTCAGCCACGCCTTTCCCCCAGATGATCTCCAGGGGCTCGGCACGCCGAGGATCGATGCCGAGCTTGTCCGCCGCCACCGCGAACGCTGCCGAAGGCAGAAAATCTTCTCCGTCCCAGGCGCCGTTGGCATAGGTCAGCACGCCGCTCACCCCTTGCTCCCTATCCATGTGGGGACTCGCTCGCTGCGCACATTTGAGCAATTCCTCGCGCACCGTGTTCCCCAGGACTGCCTTGACCGGTGCGGCCAGAAACACCTTCGTGCCTGCTTCAGACAAAATGCACACGCTCTGCGCCAGTTCCTCCACCTGGTCTCCTTCGCGGGCGTCGACAAAAACGAAATCGACGAAGACCGCGCGCGGCGCGTAAATGGAAAGCGCCTCCAACACCTGCGCGTGGATGCGGTAGGGAACGGGGTAGTGCGTTCGAAAATCCTGCAAGTTCTCTTCGCGGAACAACAGCACAGTCGTGTCTTGTTGGCCGTTTTCCCCTCGAGGATCGTAGGCGTACTTGACGATGGCGTTGATGAAGGCCTGTGACCACGGGGTGAGATGAAAGGATAGTCCGTGAAACACAAAGAAGAACCACCCAACGCACCACAGCAAGGCCACGCGCAGCACCAGCGCCATGGGTGTGCGCAGGGGATTGCGCGTGGCAGCCTCTTGTGCGGCCGTGGATTGGGGAGCTTTCTTCTTCATGGCCGGTCAGCGGCGCCGCGCCTCGTACGTCGTCCCCTCGAGGTCGGTGACTTGCATGCGGTCGCGATCGAGGAATTCGTACCACAGCGTGCCGATTTCACCCGATTCTTCGAACAGCGTCATCTGGCCCCGCGAGGGTTCGGGCCGCAAGTGCTCAGGGATGTTGCGGCCCGCTTCGTACAGCACCTGGCTGGCGCCTTGTACATCGCCTACAGCCACCAGTTCTTTGGCGAGGTAGAACTGTGCTTCCGCCGCGGGCGCTCCGGCGATGCCGCTGAAATTCGTATCGCCGCGAGCGTTGCCGATCTGAGGGATGCCTGCCATGCGCAAGGGCCCAAACATCGCCGCGCTACGGAAATGCTGAATGGCTTCGTCGCCCTGACCGGCCGCGGAGAGGAGCTTGCCGGCGCCCAGATGGGCATCCGCCACCATGGTCGCGGCGTTTTCGGGCTTGATGACCACCGCACCTTTCTCCGGCTTCTGGTCGGGCCACAGCGCGGTAAACATCTGGCGAGATTCGAACCCGGGCTTCATGCGCGTTGCGTAGCTCAACGCCAATCGGTACAAAGACAGAGCCTCGGCCGGCTTGCCGTGGGTCTCATGGAGTCTGGCCAGATGAAACGCCGCTTGCATGGCCAACCCGAAATCCAACGCCTCGCGCGCGAGCGGCTTTCCCGTGTGGAGGGCCGGTTCGTACAGGTGCAGGCGTGCTTTCTCCAGTGCAATGACGGCGCGGTAGGCAATGGCTGCTTGATCGGGCCTGTCGTCGCTCTCGTGCACTACGCCGAGGTAGGCCAGCGCCCGCGCATCCTGCGGATCCAGCGAGCGAGCGCGAGTGAGATAAGCTTTCGCACCTTGCCACGCGGTCTTTTCGATGCGGTTCCATGCCAGCGGCAGCAACGGTGCGCCGGTGGTGTGGATGAGCTGGCGCGCGATGGCCTGCTGTTCCTCCGCCTGGTAGCTGCGTCCTGCGCGCATCAGGAACTGCAAAGCGCGAGAGAACGCGCTAACGGCCTCGGGCCAGCGCCCCTCATCGAGGGCGTCCAGACCCTCGAGATAGGGCGCGGCACCAGAAATTTTGCCCTGCGCCCAGGAAGTCCCGACAACCACCGCTAGAAAAGCACTTGCGAGGCACCACGCCAGTATCCTAAGACAACGCAAAGTCATGGTGCTTTCCTCCTCCCTTCTAGCCGGCGGCGATCTCGCGCATGCGATCGCCCGCTAGTCTCCCTATAGGTCACAGTATGGACGGATGATCCACAGAAGATCAAGACTACCGCAGGCCGGCCTCCGCATGCTCTGGCAAA